>JAZFUC010000152.1:0-5843 GCA_036446995.1 Dehalococcoidales bacterium
GGGAACAGGGCAGCGTGCTGGTAATCACCAAGGGTAGTATTGACGATTGTAATACCAAGTTCGCCCAGGGCGGTATCGCCGCCGCTATCGGCAGAGATGATTCCCCCGAACTGCATTACCAGGATACGATTAGCGCGGGTGACGGTCTCTGTGATGAGGATGCGGTGCATATCCTGGTTAACCAGGCAGCTGACAGCATCACAGACCTGGTTAACCTGAATGTGCCCTTTGATACCGTACAGGGAGAGATAGCCCTCGCCCGGGAAGCGGCCCACAGCAAACCCCGCATTCTCCATGCGGGGGGCGACACCACCGGTGAACATATCGAGGTTACTCTCAGTAATGAGATAAGCTCATTAAAAATTCAGGTGCTGGAGCATTCCCTTGTTACGGAGATTCTGGTGGAAGGGGGAACGGTCAGGGGAGTAAAAGTACTTGACTGCCGCACCAATACTTTTGAAGAGTTTAACTGTCGTTTCCTGATTTTAGCCACCGGCGGGGCCGGGCAACTGTTCAAGGTAAACACTAATTCCGACGTGGCCACCGGGGATGGTGTGGCCCTGGCCTATGAGGCCGGAGCGGAAATAACCGATATGGAGTTTTACCAGTTTCACCCCACCGCCCTCCACTTGCCGGGAGTTACCCCGTTTCTGATATCCGAGGCGGTCAGGGGAGAAGGAGGAATACTCCGTAATATCGAGGGGTACCGTTTTATGGAAGACTACACACCTGCCGGTGAACTGGCTCCAAGAGATGTCGTGTCTCGCAGCATCCTGGCGGAAATGGAAAAAACCGGCTCGGATAATGTCTTTATTGATGTCACTCACCTTCCCGCCAGAGTTGTCGCCACCCGTTTTCCCCATATATACCGTTTCTGTCTGGAGCATGGTCTGGAGATAACCCGGGACATGATACCCGTAGCCCCGGCAGCCCACTATATGATAGGCGGGGTAAAAACAAACAGCTGGGGGGAGACCAGCATCGCCGGACTATACGCCTGCGGAGAAATTGCCTGCGCCGGTATTCACGGAGCTAACCGGCTGGCCTCAAACTCGCTCCTTGAGGGGCTGGTTTTCGGTAAAAGGGTTTACCAGAGAACGGCTGAAGAAATAAAAAATGAGGTGTCTCCGGCGAAAGAGTTTCATACACTTGGGAAACGGCAGCCACCTGCGCTTGTGCCGGAGCCGAGTTTATCCGGCCTGCAGCAGCTTCACTGGGATAAGGTCGGTATCATACGCAGTCGGGAAGGTCTGACAGAAGCGGCCGGTATCCTGGCCGCCTGGCAAAAAATCTTGCCCCAGCCGACTGACCGTCCCTCGTGCGAACTGAGTAATCTGGTGATGACAGGGCGGCTGGTTACCGAGGCGGCATTACTCCGTGAAGAGAGCCGGGGAGTTCACTTCAGGTCTGATTTTCCGGAACATCTGGCTGCCTGGCGGCATCATACCATCTTTAAAAAATGTTAAGTTGGTTCAGAAAGCTGGTTTTTGAATCATAAACGGGGTCGTCCTCGTAAAATAAGGCGCCGGGCTTTTATGCCCGGCGCCTTTTCATTCGGGATATCTGAAAAATGAGCCTTAACTCTTTCCAATCCGGAACATTTTTGTTCCGCAAGTGGGGCAGATGCCCTGAGTGGCCGGCTTGCCATTTTTCATGGTTATGGCTTTAGAATCTTTCATCTCTCTCTTTGTTCGGCATTTCACACAATATGCTTCCATCGCGAGCCCTCCTATTTTAGTTTAGAAATCTTAAAACATATACGACTCTGATGTCAATAGGCTAAGCGAAAATATTATGCCTGTTTTTACGTTTGGGGGCAAATAATGGCCTTAATAGGACGGATATGCAACTTAGCTTACATAATATGACAACCGGGGTTACTCTAAGGCTCTTTAAGTTTAAACTAAAATTTGTTATTATATTGTGGCTGAACGAAGCGGGTAGTAAATGTCCGGAGCACGTTGAAAGTATTTTAATTAGGCGCTTGCGAGCCTTAAAGTTACCTGAAGGAAAGGAGAATCAAGAGTGGATTTTGAATTCAGTGAAGAACAAAACAAATTCAGACAGGAAGTAAGAGAATTCCTGGAAGAAGAGATTAAACAGGGCACATTTCAGCCCAGTTGTGACGCCTGGATACAGGGTTTCTCGCCGGAATTCACAAAAAAAGTGGCTGCTAAAGGCTGGATTGGCCTGACCTGGCCCGTTGAATATGGCGGGCAGGGCAAAAACCACATAGACAGGCTTATCCTTTCCGAGGAGATGCTGCGCTATGGGGCCCCGGCGGCGTGCCACTGGTTTGCTGACCGCCAGATTGGCGGAGCAATTATTAATTACGGCACTGACGAACAGAAAAAAGAGTTTTTACCTAAAATTATCGCCGGGGAGGCCTATGTCGGCCTCGGCTTAAGCGAACCTGAGGCTGGCTCGGACCTGGCTTCACTCAGGACCAAGGTTACTGAAGATGGTGACGAATATATTGTCGCCGGGCAGAAAATGTGGACGAGCTGCGCCATGGTTATGAATTACATTTACATAGTCGCCAGGACAGACCCGGATGCCCCCAAACACCGGGGCATCAGCGAATTTATCCTTCCCACGGACCTGCCCGGCATTACCATTACCCCGACTATCGATATCACCGGCAGCACGGCCTGGGCCGAGGTCTTCTTTGATGGAGTGCGGATTCCCGGGAGCAGCCTCATCGGGGAAAAGAACCGTGGTTTCTACCAGGTAGTCAATCAGCTGGACTATGAAAGGGCCGGTCTCGAACGCCTGATGGGTAATTACCCGCTGTTTGAGGCTATAATTCAGTTTGTTAAAGAGACGGAAAGGGACGGCCAACCCCTTTCCAAAGAGCCCCTCATCCGCCAGAAGCTGGCCCAGTTGCAGACTGAATTTGAAATCGGGCGCTTGCTCATCTACCGGGTGGTTATGGTAATGGAAGAGGGCCGGGCGCCGAATGTAGAAGCGGCCATGGCCAAGTCTTACTGCACTACCTTTGAGCAGCGTCTGGCCAAGGTGGCTATGGAGATTCTGGGACTTTACGGCCAGCTCTGGGCTGACTCCAAGTGGGCGCCGATGCTGGGTATGGCCCCTCACTCTTACCTGGGTTCCACCGGATACAGTCTCCAGGCCGGCACCACGGAAGTGCTGAGAAATGTAATAGCCCAGAGAGGGCTCGGACTGCCGGTAGCTTAACGAATAACCTTCTTTGGTTAAGGGAGACGAATAATGAATTTTACTCTGTCTGAAGAACAGGAAATGGTAAAGACGATGGCCAGGGACTTCCTGACCGATAAGTGTCCCAAGACACTGCTCAGGGAGCTTGAACAAGACGAGAAGGGTTACTCACCGGAACTCTGGCAGGAAATGGTGGAGCTGGGCTGGATGGGCCTGGTTTTCCCGGAGGAGTACGGGGGCAGCGGAATGACTTTTCTTGACCTGGTCGTGCTGCTGGAGGAAATCGGACGGGCCAGTATGCCCGGGCCTCTTATCTCCACGCTCGTTCTGGGTGGTCTGCCAATTCTGAACGAAGGCACTGATGAGCAGAAAAAGGAATATCTGCCCAAAATAGCCGCTGGTGAGGCTATATTTACCATGGCTCTGACCGAAGCCGCCGCCAGCTACACTCCTCAGTCTATTGCTCTGGAAGCGGTGGCCGATGGCGATAACTATATCATCAGCGGTACCAAGCTGTTTGTCCCGGACGCCCATGTCGCCGATTATATGCTCTGTGTGGCCCGCACTGATGACAAGGCGGAAGCTGAGGACGGAATTACTGTATTTATTGTGGATGCCGGGAGCGCCGGAGTCAGCTGTACCGTCCTCCAGACCATGGCCCGGGATAAGCTGTGCGAAGTTGTATTCGACCAGGTACGGATACCGAAAGAAAATATCCTGGGCAAGCTGAATGAAGGCTGGGCGATAGCCGAGAGGATTATCGAGCAGGCGGCAGTGGCCAAGAGCAGTTTCGTTGTCGGGGCCATGCAGCAGATGCTGGATATGACCGTGGAGTACGCCAAGGAGAGAAAACAGTTTGACCGTCCCATCGGCAGTTTTCAGATAATCCAGCATTACTGCGCCAATATGTTTACGGATGTGGATGGCTCCAGGTACAGTACCTACCAGGCGGCCTGGAAACTGAGTGAAGGTCTGCCCTGCACCAAAGAAGTGGCCATAACCAAGGTCTGGATTCATGAGGCTTTTGACCGGGTTATGACCCTGGCCCACCAGATACACGGGGCCATCGGCTGCACCATAGACCATGACCTGCAGTTCTACACCCGGCACGGCAAGGCGGCCGAGCTTTCCTTTGGCGATGCTGACTTCTACCGCGAGAAAGTTGCCCGGGAAATGGGGCTGTAATCATAGATTATTAATCGCTGTCTTCAGGAGGAGGGGACTTATAAATAGCTGCGACCCAGGAAATTAGTCTTCAGGAGGAGGTGATTTGAATGGCGACCACGCAGGAACTTATCGAGGAATATAAACGACGGCGGCAGAAAATTATGGAGATGGGTGGCGCTGAGGCTATCGAGAAGCGCCACAAGGAAGGAAAGTGGACTGCCAGGGAGAGGATAGATTATCTCTTTGACGACGGTACGTTTAATGAGATAGGCATATTCGTTAAGCATCGCACCACTGAGTTCGGTATGGACAAGCGGGAAATACCTGCTGAAGGAGTAGTGACCGGCTGGGGTATAGTCAACGGCCGACCGGTCGTCGCTTTTGCTGAGGATTTTATGGCCCTGGCGGGCACATTTGGCGAGTATCACGGGCAGAAAGAGATCCGGGCTATTGAATTTGCCATGGAAATGGGCTGGCCGGTCGTTGGCATGAACGATTCCGGCGGAGCCCGTCTGCAGGAAGGAATGGATACCCTGGAGGCTTACGGGCAGCTTTTTAAGGCCCAGATAAGGGCCTCGGGTATCATTCCCCAGATTGCCCTGCTGATGGGCCCCTGTCTGGGCGGCCAGGCGTACCACCCTATCATGCAGGACTTTCTCATACAGTGTAAAGAGACCGGATTTATGGGTATTGCCGGTCCGCCTATTGTCAAAGCCCAGATAGGTGAGGATATCTCCCTGGAGGAGCTCTCCGGGTGGCGGGCCCACGCCGTGAAATCCGGCCAGACCCACGTAGTCGCCGCTGATGATAAGGACGCCATCGATAAAGCCAAGGAGCTGTTATCTCTGCTGCCTTCAAATAATACCGAATTGCCGCCCCGTTCAGAGACTAAGGATGACCCGGAGAGAAATATCCCGGACCTGGACAGCATCATCCCTGACCGTCCCAACCGTCCCTACGATATGTTCAAGGTGATTAACGCCGTAGCCGATGACGGGTACTTCTTCGAGATTCTGAAAGACCATGCCAGGACGGTAATTACCGGCTTTGCCCGCTTTAACGGCCGCCCCGTGGGTATCTGGGCCAACCAGCCTATGGTGGCCGCCGGCACCATCGATTGCGATGCGGCTGACAAAGGGGCCAGATTTGTCCGGTTCTGTGACCTGTTTAATATCCCCGTGGTCACGCTGGCGGACTGCCCCGGTTACCTGATTGGTTCCGATCAGGACTGGAAGGGGATACTGCGTCACGGCGCCAAGTTGCTCTTCGCCTGGGCTGACGCATCGATTCCCCTGATAGCCATTATGTTGAGAAAATCCTACGCCGGCGCCCACTACGGGATGCTGGATAAGTGGATTGGCGCCGACCTGGTATACGCCTGGCCGACGGCCCGGGTGAATATTGTCAGCGCCAAGACTGCTGCCAGCGTAATCTTCGCCCGGGAAATAAGGGAATCCAAAAATCCGGAGGAGACGCAGGCGCGCCTGGAACAGGAA
>JAZFUC010000153.1:0-2427 GCA_036446995.1 Dehalococcoidales bacterium
GACAGGCTGCCGACCGCCCTGGCTTTATTTGCAAGGTTGATACCGACCTCCTGGGCAATGGATGCAGTTTCTCTTTCTATGAGAGGGACCGAAAATCAATCGGAAATTTTCACCGCCTGGGGAATGTCGTTACTAACGGCGGTGGTTTTATCCGGCATCACCTACTTTATGTTTAAGGCAATTGAGAAAAAGTTCCGCGTGGAAGGAGCCCGGGATGTTTATTAAGGAGAGCCAAAGAGAAAAATAATGAAAAATTTTCTGGTACAGGTTTACACAACCTATAGAGGACTTTTCGGCTGGCTTAACTGGTTCGGCTACACCTCAAATGTGATAGGCCGACCGGTGGTGCTGGTATTGATATACTCCGTATTGGGGCGGTTTTCCGGCAGCCCCGAGGTGGGGCGGGAATACGCCCTGGGTATAGCTGCTTTCACAATGGCGATGAATGTTTTGCCGGGAATAGCCCAGTGCTTTACAAATGACCGGGCCAGAGGCACTCTGTCTCACTTCTTCGCCTCCACGGCCAACCGGCTGGAAAACTATCTGGCCCGGGGAGTGCTTCATTATCCTAACGGTCTGCTGTCATTTGTTTCTACCATCATCACAGCCTGGATAGTGGTGGGGATTGATTTCAGCTCGGTAAACTGGGCCGGCTTCCTGTTAACCGTCTTTACCACGGCTCTGGCCGTAGTCGCGCTGGGAGAATTTCTGGGGCCGTTCGCAATCGCATTTAGGGACTGGTCAAACATCCAGAATGTCCTGACGGGTATGATATTGATATTCTCCGGGGTGATTATACCGCTCAGTGTTTTCCCTGAAGCGATTCAGGAAATAGCAAAACTGCTGCCGATAACAAACGGCCTGGTGGCTATCAAGAGCACTTTCCTGGGCGCTCCGTTGGCGGAAACTTACGGTTACATTATAAGAGAAGGGCTGACCGGGCTGGTCTATCTGGTCTTGGGATATGTGGGATTCAGAGCTTTTGAGACGGTAGCCCGGAAGAAGGGGTCACTGGAGCAGGAAACATTTTAATAACCAGGATAAAGGATGTAAAATGAGCGCAATTATTGAATGTGAAAATGTAAGAAGAACCTACAAAACGAGGACCCGGACCGGGCAGAAGCGGGAAACCGTCGCCCTGAAAAACCTGAGTTTTCAGGTGCCCGAAGGGATAGTTTTCGGATTGCTGGGCCCTAACGGAGCCGGTAAAACAACTACCATACGGATATTGTCTACCCTGCTGATACCTGATTCCGGCAAAGCAACGGTGGGCGGTTTTGATGTGGTCAAAGAAGCTTCAAAGGTCAGAAGAAAGATCGGGCTGATTCTGGGGGGAGAGCGGGGGCTTTACGGCCGCCTGACGGCCCAGGAGAACCTGAGGTATTTTGCGGCCCTGAACCACATGAGCAGCGCCCTGTCCCGTACACGAGTGGCCGAGGTCATTAAGATGGTGGGTCTGACAGATGCCAGCGACCGGCCGGTGGAACAATACTCCAGGGGTATGAAGCAGCGGCTTCATGTTGCCCGGGGCTTGCTGGCCGACCCGGAAATCCTGTTTATGGATGAGCCTACCATCGGGCTGGACCCTGTCGGCGCCCAGGAACTGCGGCAGATGATACCCGTCCTTATCAGGGAGGGCAAAACGATAGTGCTCACAACCCACTATATGTCTGAAGCGGACGAATTGAGCGACCAGATTGCTATCATTGACGGCGGGGCCATCGTTGCTTCCGGCACGCCCTCGGACATCAAGCGGAAATTCAGTAAGGTAGAAGTGTGTGAAGTTATCCTGAAACAGAATAACCCGGATGCGGTTGAAATTCTGCTGGCTCTTCCGGGTTTTGACCGCGTCGTATCAAGCATCGACGGCCCTATCCAGAAACTGACCCTTCACCTGAAACCGGGCACGGAAGTTAAGCAGACGGTTCCGAAGCAGCTCGGCAGCGATTTGGTTGAATCCTTAATAATGCGTGACCCCACACTGGAAGAGGCTTACCTGAGTATATTCAAGTCATAATAATATCCGTTATTGAGTATCTAATCTCACCGGATGTAGTATATTTAACTGTATTGTGGGTAAAAACCGGAGTTTATACATGCCGGAAGACAGCCTGTCGGCCGAAGCCATTACCAGAGACCTGGGGACCCGTATCATCGGGCGGGACGTTCTGTACTATCCGGCTCTGCCTTCAACGATGATCGAGGCCGCTGAGCAGGCCCGAAAGGGGGCTGCCGAAGGCACGGTCATCATCGCCGGAGAGCAGACCGCCGGCCGGGGGCGGATGAACCGGGCCTGGCTGGCTCCCGGCGGTAATATTGCCCTGTCCCTGATTCTATATCCGGATTTATCTTCTCTCCCTTCCCTGATAATGGTGGCTTCTCTGGCTGTGGCCGGCGCCATAGAAGCGGTTACCGGTCTGAAACCCG
>JAZFUC010000154.1:0-3233 GCA_036446995.1 Dehalococcoidales bacterium
TATCCGCAAGGACGGTGATAAATACGAGCTGACTCCCAAAGGAATACGGAAAATCGGGCAGCAGGCCCTGGATAATATCTTTTCCAGTTTGAAGAGAGACCGCTCCGGCGGGCATAATATTGCCCGGACCGGCCAGGGCAGCGAACGAATCGAAGAAACTAAAAAATACGAGTTCGGCGATGATTTTCACATCAATATCCAGAAGACCATCATGAACTCTATCTTCCGGCAGCCCGGCCCGCCGCCGGTAAAGCTGGAACCCCAGGATTTCGAGATAATAAAAACCGAGGAGTCAACCCGCACGGCGACCGTTATCATGATTGACCAGAGTTTATCAATGTACTTTCAGGGTTATTCTGAGGCAGCCCAGCAGGTAGCGATGGCCATGGATAGTCTTATCAGAAGCCGCTATCCGAAGGATGTCTTACACGTAATAGTTTTCTCACGGCGGGCCCGTGAGATAAAAGGGAAAGACCTGCTCTATCTGGCTTCAAGCCGGGGGCAGCAGGGCACTAATTTACAGGATGCTCTCAGGCTGGCCAGAAAATTACTGACAGCTCAGAACTGCAGTAATAAGGAAATAATACTGATATCAGATGGCGAGCCTACGGCTCACTGTGAAGGTGACGATGTCTATTTCCAGCATCCTCCAAGCTTGCGAAACCTGCAAATGACAATGAGGGAAGTAAAAGCCTGTACCTCCCAGGGTATTGTGATAAACACCTTCATGCTTGATAATTCTCCGTTTTACTCCAGTTTTGTGACCCATATGGCCAGGCTCAACAAGGGGCGGGTATTCTTTACCGACCCCGATAGCCTCGGCAAATACCTGCTTGTGGATTACATGACCAAGAAAAATAAGATTATCGGCTGAATCGGGGGGCTTGACTCTCCCCCGGCCCACCACAAAATGTTAAAGGGCTCCGGAGTCACCCCGGAGCCCTTTATTTATTCACTGATGCCAACTTCCCGATAGTTAGGGAATTGACCCGGCGTTAATTCAAGCCGTATTTTTTAACCGAGTCCACCATAGCCTTGATGTTTTCCGGCTTGGCGTAATCAATAACGCTGCCGGAACCCAGGATAAAGCCGCCGTTCTTGCCGACCACCTCTATAAGCTTCTTGCAATGCTCATCCACATCCTGGGGTGAACCGTATTGAAGTAAGGAAGGAGGTACGCCGCCCTGTATGCACATGTGGTCGCCCAGTATCTCTTTAGCTTTGAAAATATCCGTCTTTTCGCAATGGAAGACGACTCTGCCTTTTGGCAGTTCAAGGAGGTACTCCAGGCGTTCATCCCAGATACCCTCCCAGAACGGGGCCGAAATATAGCCCAGTTCGATATTGGTCAGGATAGCTTTCTTCAGACCCGGCCAGTAGAACTTCTCAAACTGGGGCAAAGACATAAAACCATCCGAACCCCGGTGGAGCGGCATTCCGGCCCGCCTCCGGTAGCCCCTGGCATCGGGTTCAGCCGGGACTGCCTGGGCAATCCGCCATTCAAGGATTTTATCACAGGCGGCCAGGAGCTTGTCAGGACACCTGTACATGTCGAGCATCGCCCCCCGCATACCCCTTAACATATCCGAGACAACATCGAAGGGTGCCTGTCCAATGCCGCCGCCGGCCAGGCCGGCCCCGTATTGAGACGGGAAACCCAGGTAATGCATCAGCTCGGAGAACCCGGCCCCCTCTTGCCTCAGTTCCTCTTGCTTCCGGGCCGCCTGCATTAGTTTTTCGGCGAATTCCTTGAACTCCGGCCTGAGCAAAAAACCGAGAATAGCTGTGAATCCCATACCGCCAATCATATTACGAAAAGGAGGCAGTTTGGTCAGCGGCTGAAGAGTCCCGTATATCCGGGGGAGGTAATAACGGAAGATAAAATCAGACGGGTCGTCCAGGAAGAGGTCATACTCTTCCGCCTTCATGTATTCTCCCTCGACGAACTGGTAAGGCGTATCCGGGCCCAAAGTACCCCCCGGCCAGGCCTGGTGTCTGACGTCAAGCAGCTCCATCACCAGACCGGAGTTTACCAGTACCATGCTGGCCCCGGTATCCGGCTCAAACTCAAGGATTGTCTTGAGGCACGCCTCCCGATAGGCGGCGTGGTCATAGTACATCGAAGAGAGTGGCAGACCGGCATACTTGGCGGCGAAGACGCCGGTTTGTATGGTGACCGGCACCCTGTCCGGCACTCTTAACTCAATAGCATCGTTTACTCTCTTTTCCCTCTCTTCGCGGAGCTGGTCTGCCGTCTTGCCATGTTTCTGCTCTATTTCATCTCTTAACCTTTTATAGTCTTCACCGTAACTCTTTTCTGGTGAAATGCTGATTGCCATTTTTCAATCCCCCTTTTATGAAATTTCTACATCGCCGGTACGTCATAATGAACGCCAGCCTACAAAATGGGTGCGTATAGTCTATCGTTACCCTATGTATATGTCAAGCAGGCCTAAAATAAATAACTTGTGGGTGGTCTGGCAGCGGGGGTAGTAAGTAATACTGGCACTGCCAATTAAGTAAGCCTACTGATTTACCACCACGTTGGTATCGCTGAAAATATAAGTACAGGTCTGTATTCTTTGCTTGGACAAACTGCACTGGAGATTGATGAGCGAGACGGCCTGACCGGTAGTAAGAAACGATTGTCCGGGTAGAGCACGCGGAGGAGTAAAAAATGGCTAAAATCATTACCAGGCGGGATTTTCTCAAATATGCGGGAGGGGGGATTGCCGGGAGCATTGCCGTACTGGTAGTAGGAAAGAGGCTCGAGTCATGGGCCATAAATAACCCGGCTTACGCCGCCACGGAGACCCTCAGCCTGCGCATTGGCGATGCAATAAAGAATATGCATACCCATAACCTTGTAAACGAAGCGCGATGCTATTTCTGGGTTTACAAGAGTGTCGACCCGGACCTGCCCCATGATTGTCCCGCCCCCGAACCAATGCCCGCCCCGGCCAGCGTCACTATCACCTCACCCTCTTCTGGGGCCGTCATCGAGGGGGATTCGGTTATGATCAGCGTTATGCTGTCCAACTTCAGCCTGGTCCCCCTGGGCAGCGAAAACGCCGAGGGTGAAGGCCATATCCATTACTACCTGGATGTTGACATCCCGACCGCCCAGGGACAACCGGCCGTGACAGCCGCCGGCACCTATATGGCAACTACCGATACATCTGTCACCTGGGAGGACCTGGAGCCGGGGAATCATACCCTGGGTGTCCAGCTGG
>JAZFUC010000155.1:0-11615 GCA_036446995.1 Dehalococcoidales bacterium
TAAATCGGGTCACCTGCGCTATCCCACTCGGTCCAACTTAGGGATAAGAATTCCGGCAGCGTCAGGTTATCGGTAGTTGTAACGTTCAATGCCATCCGGGCATCACGGCTGATCCAGTATCCGGCGGTCTCTACCTGGTGTACCGCGGTCATAATATCGGTATTGCGTTCGGTATTCTTAGCAATCTGAAATATGATAGCTCCGGCCGAAGTGCCTGCCAGAAACATAATTGTAATGGCTATCAGCAGCTCCATTAAAACGTAGCCCTTTTCGCCCATCTTCATCTGTCTACTTTATAACCCTCTATAGTTATTATTTGTTCACCGGAGCGGATCACGATGGCGGTTAACTTCTGTATTCCATCATCAGGATTATGTAATGGCTGGGCGGTAATATTTACCGAATAGTTGGCATATTCGCTGCCGGCAGGTATTGGGGCAGTGGAGTAGGAGGTAGCGTTATCCGTATAGCTGGAATTTTGGGCCCACTCCATTTGACTTTGAGCCAGGCTCAGAGCCGTAGCCCTTTCATCGACCAAAAGGGTGGCTCTGGAGGTAGTAACCAGGCCGCCGAGAAAGCCAACCGCGACCGAGCCCAGAATTGCCAGAGCCACGACCACTTCCAGGAGGGTTGTCCCTGCCTCACAATGAACGAAAGCGCGGCACATGTTTAAGAATCGCATTATCTTTTCTTCCCCGGCAGTTTAAAAATCTCCATACATAGAACTCATGGCCGATATCAGTGTTACGGCAATAAGACCGACCAATCCGCCTATAACCAGTGTCAAAGTTGGTGGTATAAGCGCGATGAGAGAACGGATTTTATCTTCAGCTTCCGCTTCATAGCTTCGAGCTATTGTCATCAGGGTACTTTCAAGGTTACCGGTTTCCTCACCGACCTCGATCAGCTGCACCATCATCGGCAGAAAATACTTGTTTTTCCCCATAGGACGGGATAAGCCTTCTCCTTTAAGCATGGCTTCCTGGACATCAGCGAGTGCTCCGGCCAGCAGCATATTATTGCTGCCCCGAATAAGCATAGGGACGACATCAGTTAAAGGCATACCGGCACGGAACAATAAAGACATGCTCCGGCAATACCGGGCAAGTTCACCAAGAAGCCTCACCCGCCCCAGTCGGGGAATATTAAGGAGTAATTTATCCAACTGGTATCTGCCCCCCGGAGTCTTGATATAGAAAATAATCATGCCGCTGATAACAGCTATTCCCATTAAAATGTACAGAATATTACTTTTAACCGCCTCACCAAAAGCAATGAGCAGCATAGCTACAGGTGGTAATTCAGCACCGAGCGCCTCATACATGCCGGCGAAAGACGGTAGTATATAGACGACCAAAAGACCTATCACCAAAACTGAGATACCGGCCGTAATGCCCGGCATCATAAGGGCGCTCTTGGTTGCTTTAACGGTAGCTATTTCCCTCTCCATATAATCAGCTACCTGGTTCAGTAATACATCAAGGTCTCCGCTCTGTTCGCCGACGCTAATCAACTGGCAATAAACCTGAGAAAAGATTTTAGGGTATTTAGCCAGGGCTGTCGAGAGCTGATTGCCACCCCGGACATCAACGACTATCTCACCCAAAACCTTTTTAAAAGTACGACTATCTATCTGTTTCTGCAGCAACTCCAGAGAGGAAATAATGTTTGTACCGGATTCAAGCATCAGGGCCAACTGGCGGTAAAAGAGTATTATCACGGCTGGCTTTATGACAAACAGGTTGTCCCTTAATTTATCCATACTGAAAAACGGGACAATTTGTTTAATACTGACTGTCTCATAGCCGGTATAACTCAGCATTTCAGCGGCTGCGGAATCGCTGGCAGCTGATAACTTTCCTTTAACCAATGCTCCCTTGCTATTGCGGGCTACGTATTGATAAGTTATCTTATCCTCCATTTCACCGCCCGCTCCCCAGGTTGACCTGAAGGGGAGGGGCCGAAAGGTGCCAGTGCCTTAAATTCGTATGGAATCCCCGCAGTTATACTGAATAAGCGTTACGGAGAACTTCTGAAGGTGTAGTTACATTTTCGCGCACCTTCTGCATCCCCATTTTTATTAATGGGGCCATCCCTTCTTTGAACGCCTGGGTTTGCAGCTCGGCTGAAGACCCACCGTTGGCGATTATTGTTCTCACTTTATCGCTTACTCGTAGTATTTCAAAAATTCCGGTCCGTCCCTTAAAGCCGGAATTACATAAATCGCACCCGACACCATAGTAGAATTCAGAGCGCTTCTCACCAACTTCTTTAGTGTAGGCTGCCTGCTCAACCAAAGAACCTTCGGCTTTCTGTGCGCAATGGGGGCAAATTTTTCGTACCATTCGCTGAGCGAGCACACCGGTAAGAGCCGAGGCTATTAAAAACGGCTGGATTCCCAAATCAAGCAGGCGAGCGACAACTCCCACCGCATCATTCGCATGGATTGAAGACAGCACCAGGTGCCCGGTGAGAGCTGACTGGACGGCAATCTGGGCCGTTTCAGCATCGCGTATCTCACCAATTAATATTACATCCGGGTCAACACGCAATACCGATCTCAATCCGATAGCAAAAGTTAAACCGGCCCGTACGTTTACGGAAACCTGGGTAACGTGATTAAAATCGTATTCTACCGGGTCTTCAATAGTGATGATATTCCTGTGCATGCAGTCAAGGCTATTGAGTGAAGCATAAAGAGTGGTGGTTTTGCCGGCCCCGGTAGGCCCGGATACCAGGATTATACCGTGGGGAACCTTAAGCATCTCCTGATAAATGGCTAAATTATCCGGAAGAAATCCCAGTTGGGGCAGCTCCATGATAACTTTAGACGTGTCATGGAGCCGCAATGCTACTGATTCACCATGTGCTGAAGGTATAATGCCGACGCGAATGTCTGTTCTCTCTTTTTGTCCGTTGTTCCCGCTTCGTTCTATGGAAAACTGCCCGTCTTGGGGACGGCGATGGTCAGCGATATTCAAATTAGCCAGGATTTTTATTCTCGAGACCAGTAGCCTGGCTGCGTGGGAAGGTAAGCTAAGTACATCATGGAGAGAGCCGTCAACACGGTAACGCACCAGCAGTTCATTCTCCTGGGGTTGAAAGTGAATATCGGAGGCCCCGGCTATCACCGCATTATTCATAATAATAGAAAGAGCCCTGATTATCGGTGAATCGGCTTCTTTTACTGTTATAGTCTGCCCACCGCTGGTGTCGGTGAGTGATTTCATCATAGAGACCTGTCTCTCTATTTCCTCTTGAGACGCGTAATCGGAGTCTTCCTCCTGGGACTCGTCGTCCAAATCTTCCCCAAGAGACTTATAGTAGAAGTCAATGGCCTCTTCAATCTCTTCGGAACTGATTATTTCGGGATTTACATACATGTGGATTTGAGCGCTCAGTAAATCCGCGGCGATGACATCAGTCGGGTCTGCCATCGCTAAACGCAAAACTCCACCACTGATCTCCAGAGGCATCATACGATACCTCCTGGCCATCGTCTCCGGGACCAGTTTTATTATCTCAGGTTGGATATTGAGTTCTATCAGCTTGGTTTGAGCACTCACCGGAATTTCTTGACGAATCGTCATATCCCTTCCCTTTTAGTCATCTGTTTCCCCATATTTTCTGAGTCAGGATGTTTTCGGCACCTCTCAATTGACACTACCGATACCTGCTTCCCCATATAACCTGTTTGTAATATCCAAGTAGCGCCCGGGCCTATTTCCGATAGCACAGGTATTATATACTCGGTATTACAATGGAATTCATGCGTCTTTTTTCTTCTCATTTATCCGCTCTGGTATCAGAATATAACTAAAACAAGAAACAAAGAATAAATATATGGTGTGTGGCTATAAACAAGTTATAAATATCTTTTGCCCGATAAGTAAAAAGGGAACCTAATAATTCATTATTATTGACCTTATTGACCTCCCCATAGGTCCAATATAAATATAAAATAAAGTAAAGGGCTATAGTTGGCAGGAACTCTGAGTTGAAACCTGCGTAAACAGGTTCCCCTTTTAGCCTGGAATACCGATATGAAAATAACTGAGTATTACCGCAAGCGGACAAAAATAATCTGTACTATCGGCCCGGCCAGCTCGTCGGCGGCGGTTATTAAGCGTCTGATCAAATCGGGAATGGATGTGGCCCGTTTTAATTTATCTCATGGCACAATCTCCGAACATATCTGCAATATCAAGACGGTAAGAAGACTGAGCAATCTAATTGGAATAAAAGTGGCCATTCTTATCGATATACCCGGACCCAAATATCGCATCGGGAAACTGGAAGGCAGTCAGACTATCCTCAGAAAAGGCGCCCAGGTAGTACTGACCACCAGGAAAACAGAAGGAGCGGCGTCCCTGCTGCCGGTGACTTTACCCAGTCTATGCCATGACATTAAAGTAGGAGATAAGACTCTTCTCGATGACGGCACTATGGAGCTGAAGGTTCTGGAGGTTAATGGCACCGAGGTAAAATGCCGGGTGACGGTTGGCGGCAGGCTGCTTCAGGGAAAAGGGCTCATGGTACCCGGTATGGTAACCTCCAGCCCCTTTATTACCGACTCTCTGCGAGAAGACATCGGCTTTGCAATCAAACAGAAAGCTGACTACCTGGCGATTTCTTTTGTGACCAGTTCTGAAGATGTAACCGAGGTAAAAAACATCCTCCAGGAAAACAACGCTGATATACCCGTCATTACCAAGATAGAGCGTAAGCAGGCGGTCAATAATTTTAACAGTATTCTGTCAGTCAGTGATGGCATTATGGTGGCCCGAGGCGATCTCGGTATTGAAATCCCCGTGGAAAAATTACCCCTGGTGCAAAAGGAAATAATCAGGAAATGTAACCGGGTCAGCAAAATAGTGATTACCGCTACCGAGATGCTGGAATCAATGATAAATTCAATGCGCCCGACACGTGCCGAAACGACCGATGTCGCAAATGCAATATATGACGGTACTGACGCAATCATGCTATCGGCTGAAACATCAATCGGGAAATACCCGGTACGAGCAGTGAAAATAATGGCTAAAATAGCACGAGCAACAGAAAAGGCTTTGCCCTACAAGCAGATGCTGGATGAAAGGAGTGACTGGCTTGAAGGACAGACCGGGGAGTTAATCAGCTATAATGCCTGTTACACTGCCCACTATCTGAAAGCAGTTGCAATTATAGCTTTTACGCAGTCGGGGAGTACCGCTTGCATGGTAGCCAAATACCGCCCTAGAATACCCATCCTTGCCTTAACCTCTGACCGGTCCGTATCAAACAGATTACTGATACGGTGGGGTGTCTACCCCTGGTATGTGGACGAGGTGACATCGCTGGACGAGTTATTTGCCACGGGAGTAAAGCGCTGCAAAGACCTCGGGCTGGCTAAAAAGGGTGATTTGATAGTAATCACCGGCGGTATCCCGATTGGGCAAGCCGGCTCTACCAATTTACTTAAGGTTGAAACGGTTGGCTAGACCTTGCCGAGGGCACGCCCAAACCAGTAAATCATATGTGATTATGAACGGTTGCTTTTTCCCAGAGCGCCTTTAAGACCGTTCTTTTACAATCTAATGTTACCGGCACGTCTCGCTCTAATAATTTGATGTCCTTCTCCGCCACACCCACTGCGCAAGCTAACTCCTGTTGGGTTAAACCCAGTCTCACACGCATCTCTCTGGCCTGGGAGCCCACCGACGCCTCACGGCCAATCAATATCGTATCATTCATTGGATTCCGTCTCCGATTGTTAACATCGTTAACCGCTAAACAATGATTTAGCGCTCAACTGTAACCGGTTCTTTGTCAAAGGCGGTGTTTTGTACCTTCCTGTTAACTTCATTTTCAATGTAATGCAGGTAACCGCACTGAAGACAATTTTCAACCATGCCGTACTCTGCATCATTAACTGACAGGTCACCATCACACCGGGGACACCCTTTTAACTTCCAGTTGCCCATTTCCTCATCTCCAAAATATAGATTCAGCAACAAAACCTACCACAATTAAGGAAATAATTGTCCTTTAGTCCTAATTAAACAAGCAGACAGGATTTGATAAAAGCCCCAAAAGGTCAAATATCCTGACCCTTTTATACTCATATTGAAAAAGCAGCCGTTTATAGAAAAATGGAAGAGGGATTTTTTATGCGAGTATGATACGAGGGGACTTTTCACTTAAGGAGGAGTTAATAAAAGGCACCGATTCAAGGTAAAGTCATCAGGTTAGCTTTGTCTGTCAAGCCACTTCGACCAGTCCATCCCCATGAGAAGAGTCCCCCTGGCGAACGTTATGCCTTCACTGACATTAACCTCGACACCATCTGAGTCCAGAACACTGACAGGCCTGATGGATGTCCAGGAGCCATCGGGGTTTTTTTCAAAAGAATCTATGATTGATTTTTGCATATATATCTCCTTTTTCGGTATCACGGATGCCACGTTGCCGGTAGCGGTTTAGCCGCCACCGGAAATTCAGCTCGCTAAGAGCATAATGGCTATGATGACCAGACCACACACCAGTGACAGCGATTCGTGGACTATAACTCTCGATTTACTCGGCATATGTCACCTCTTTTCCGGGGAAAGATAGTATTCCATCAACTGTGATTATCGGGCCAGGCCCCTAAAGAACTCATAAATAAACCTTTGGAAAATATAAATTTTCCGTAAACATTAAAGACATCATCGAGTATGAGTGGATGATTGATGTTAACCAGATGGCAAAATGTGCTTTACTTTAGACAACGCGGTTTTTATTGTATGATATGTGTGAAGGCAGGTTGAAGGGTTGACAGTCTTAGTGGGCCTTTAAAAAGGAGACGTGCCTATGGGTGAAAGTAATCGGAGGTCCTCTATCTAGCTAGATAGAGGACCTCCAAAAACCGAGAAAGGGATCATCGTCAGGTGGTCCCTTTCTCATTCGGGGTAACCCGGGATAATATATGTTATTTTGAAATATAATCATGGCCCGAGCTCCGGTAACACTTTTTCCGCGGGTCGTTAAAGAACTGATGAAATAACGCAGGTGGGAACGTGAAGTCATCTAGTGGGCTTTCAACAAGAATCCAAACTGGCTTTATAGACTGCCCCAGGCAGGTCAAGGAGGACCATGACTAATCCCTGGTGGAGGGGAGGCGGGTGGTCTTTTGAGCCTCCCGAACCCTTGTCAATTCTGGAACTGGTGAATTTTGGCAGCATGGACCTGAGGCTGGCCGGTATCCTCTGGCTGATGATGGAGCGGCGGGCTTCGGTGGTGGTTGCCGCCGGGCCCAGTAATGCCGGAAAGAGCACCTTATTAGGCGCTCTCATGGACTTGTTACCCCCTGGAGTGGAGCAAATCCATCTTATGAACACGGTCGAAGATATCATATTTTCGGAGGATACCGTTCCCGCCAACACTTATTTGGTAGCTTCCGAAATCAGCAACCACGGTTTTTATCTGTGGGGCCATGAAGCGTGGAGAGCCTTCGAACTTCTCTCCGGAGGGTGTGGCCTGAGTGGGACAATGCATGCCAGAACCGTAAGAGAAACTATAGATATTCTACATATTGCGTTAGGGTTGCCGTTGTCACAGATCGCTAACCTTGATGCGGTAGTCACCATACGCATGACCGGGAGTTGGGAAGCACCAGTAAGACGCGTGGAGGCAGTCGGGCTTATCACCCCTGAAAAAGACGGCCTCTCAATCCGAATCATCTCGTCCCGGAGTCTGGACAATGAAGAACTTAATTTCGCCGATGACGGAGAATTGTACGCCGCCCTTTCCGGGAAAATCGGAATTTCAGCTAATCTAATCGGGCCGGAAATTCAGTTACGGGAACAATTTCTGGGCAACCTGATAAAACAGGACAGGATATCTCCTGAAGAAGTAAAGAAGGCAGCTATCGAGTTCTACCGGTCCAGGCATCCCTGATGCTCCAGCCTCTCGTTATCAGCTTTCACATACTGAAGTTATTTGTTCAGGCTGATATCGACATATTTTAAAAGAGCTGCACTCAAGTTCCTATATCTGTCATTGGCCCTTCTTCTTCTCGCTCAAGCTCCCGTTGCTTTTGCCGTTCTTGTTCCACTTTTCCTTGTTGCTTTTTTTTCAGGTGCTGTTGCTCTTGTTCCAGGTGTTGCTGCTCTTCTTTCACGTGCTGTTGCTCCTGGTCCAGGTGTTGCTGCTCTTGTTTCACGTGTTGCTGTTCCTGTTCCAGCTGCTGTTGTTGTTTGTCCATCAATGCCCCCTTTTATTTACTATTGCCTGACCGATGAGACCGGAGGCTAATTATCTCATTTATTGCCCTTTTCAAATATACGTAACTTTACCTGATTTAAATAGCAGTCCAGACGTAATTATGGCAACAAAACGAACCTTAAAAATAATCCGCTTTATTCTTGTCGGCAATTATTATCTGGAAGGGTAAATTAGATTGACAATCAGGTGCTTCGGGCATACTATTAGTGACAAAAATGCAGGTCAGGTTGCCTGGTTGTTATCTGAAACAGGAAATGCCAATCAGGAGCGATTGAAGAAATCTCAAAAAGGAAGGCGAGCAGATGGAACAATATGAGGGAGCAGAAGCATTCATTGAAGTCTTGAATGCGAATGGCATAGAGCATATCTTTTTTAACCCGGGTGGCGACACCGCCCCCATCCAGGCGGCCATTCTGAAATATGCGGCTCTGGGGAAAAAGGCCCCCAAGCTGGTAATGTGTCTTCATGAATCAGTGGCTATGTCAGCGGCTCACGGCCATTACATGGTCTCTGGAAAGCCCCAAATTGTCATGGTGCACAGCGAATTGGGGACGCAGCAGGTTGGCGGCGGTCTGCATAATGCCCAATGGGGACGGATTCCCGTTATTCTCTGGGCCGGGGTAGCGGCCGCTCCTCACCGGGTAACCTGGAAAGAAGAGCCTTACGACCAGGGCACTATGGCCCGCAACTGCGTAAAGTGGGATTACGAGATTTCCCCGGACGAAGATATCCATGATGTTCTCCAAAAGGCTTTCAGTGTAGCCCTTGCCGAGCCCCGCGGACCGGTCTACCTCACATATTCCCGCGAGATGCTTCGGACCAAAATCGACAGGCGGTCGCCCGAAACCTGTCTGGCTGCCCCTGCCTTGATTCCACCGGCCGACCGGGGAGAACTCGGGAAGATGGCAGATGCAATGCTCTCGGCAAAGAATCCGCTCATCGTGGCGGGGCATACATCCAGGCACCCTGAATCAGTGAAAAATCTGATAACACTGGCTGAAACCCTGTGCGCGCCCGTGGTTACCGGCCTGACCCGGATGAATTTCCCAACCACCCATCCACTCTGTGCCGGAATGGAAGAGATGGGTGGAGCCGCCGAACCGAACGTACCTTTTACTGAAGCCGATGTGCTGCTGGCTATAGACTACGATTTGCCGTACGTGCCCGCTCAAGGATTTCCCCAACCCGATGCTACAATCTTTCAAATTGATGCCGACCCTATGACCCAGGGCCGGCCTCTTTGGGGACGCGGCGCGGACATATTTGTGAAAGCTGATTCCAGGGAGGCGATACCGACTTTGACCGAAATGATTAAAGAAAGAATTACCCCCGAAGAAGAAACTCAGCTCCACAAGCGCTTCAAACAACTTGAAGATAAGCACCAGAAACTGCGGAAAGAACGCCATGAAATGGCAAAGAGCAAGTCTGGTGAGCAGCCCATCTCGTCGGACTGGCTCTCCCGATGTATTGCCGAAGTCCTCGACGACGATATGATACTGGTAAACCACCTGATCAGCCAGGCAT
Organism: Dehalococcoidales bacterium; assembly: GCA_036446995.1. Taxonomy (GTDB): domain Bacteria; phylum Chloroflexota; class Dehalococcoidia; order Dehalococcoidales; family UBA2162; genus JAZFUC01. Next base: position 9,769 of record JAZFUC010000155.1, read on the forward strand.
CTTCCGTAGCCGGGCAGATTGACCGCTCCGAGCCGAGTACGCTGTTGGCCTGCGCCGGTGGTTCTATTATGTGGGCGCTGGGAGCTGCCCTGGGGGCGAAAGTCTCTGCGCCGGATAAGACGGTTGTGAGTCTAATGACAGATGGCGGCTTTGTGTGGGGTTGCCCGGTTTCCGCTCTTTGGACGGCTAACGCCTATAAAGCCCCGTTCCTGTCGGTCATTTTCGATAATCAGTCATACGGAGCCATCCGGAGGGGGGTGGGTACTCTGTCTGAGACCCAGCTTACGGATGAGATGGGATTTGTGGCTGGAATAGACATCTCACCACCACCGGACTATGCTCTCGTGGCCCAGGCCTGCGGTGGGTACGGGCGGATAGTAACAGACCCGGCTGATGTCCTGCCTGTCTTGAGAGAGGCCATGGCTGAAGTCCGTGGTGGCAAGCTGGCTGTGGTCGACGTCCGCCTGCCAAAAGGATAATCAAATCTTTAATGATAAAAAAGAAACTTTTCTTTAGATTGCTTTCAGGGTTGGTGCTAGCCGGAACAGTTGCCCTGGGGCAATTCTCAGTAGCTCTGGCCAACGGTGAAGACGGCCATATCGGCAGCACGGGGATATCGGTGACTGTAGCCTGGATTGGGGGTGGGGTGCTGGGGGGCTTGCTTCTCTTTATATTCGTTGCCCGGGTTTTTTTTAAGCAGACCGGAAAACCCTCCGGGAGTGGCGAAGGTGAAAGTGAAATGAATCCCCAGGGGAATGAGGAAAGGAAGGGATGAGACCTTCCGGACAGGACCCGGCTTTTCGGCCCCCGGGGACCGGATTCCCGGTTACCAGGGGCATTACAAACTATATAAACAATATCCGCCGGTTCAGTCGAAATGCCCGTCTATATCTGGCCTACAGCCTTTCCGAGGGACTGGGCACCGGGATGTGGACGGTACTGTTTAACCTCTACCTCCTCTGGTCAGGCTTCGACATAAAATTCATCGCGCTTCTGGTAGGCATTGACATGCTCTTTCATGGCCTCTTTGCCTTCCCGGCCGGTCTCATTGGAGACAAAATAGGCAGAAGGAAGGCTTTCTTTCTGGCCTCCACCATGAATATTATCGCCAGGTTGGCTACTCTCTTCACTCTGAACCCCGCTTTCCTGATTATTCTCACCTCGGTCAGGGGGATGGGTGAGGGCTTCCATATGGTGGCCGGGGCGCCCTTCATGATGGAAAACAGCGAGCCCGAGGAGAGGTCTCACCTCTTCAGCATCAACGCCTCTTTTATGAATCTGTCCAGGTTCGCCGGTTTTCTGGCCGGCGGCCTGGTGCCCCTCTTCTGGGCCGGGGTGCTGGGGCTGCCTGATATAGACCCCGCGGTGGGGAAATGGGCCCTGATAACCTCTCTGCCCCTTACCTTTATCGCCCTCATTCCCCTGTTAATGATGAGGGAAAAAAGGGTAGAGCTGATTGAGAGCTTCAAGGAACTTTTCCTGCTGAGGAATATCGTGAATTTCTCCGTCCTGGCCAAGTTGGGACTCTGCAGTCTGCTCCTGGGGCTGTCTTTCGGCTTGATGATACGTTTCTTCAATATTTTCTTCCAGGAGTACCAGGGCGCCACAACCGAGCAGACGGGATGGATAATGGCCATCGGCTCCCTGAGCGGGGCGGCGGCCATCCTGCTGACTCCGCTGCTGATAACCAAGTGGGGCAAAGTAAGAACGCTCCTTATCACCCAGCTTCTCTCCGTCCCCTTTATTGTTTTCATGGTGATGGCCAATAATCTCTACGCGGTGGGTTTCCTTTTCCTGATGAGGGGCTCCTTCTACAGCATCTCCATGCCCATTCGCAACCAGGTGGC
>JAZFUC010000156.1:0-2372 GCA_036446995.1 Dehalococcoidales bacterium
TGCTTCAACGGGGGCAGCCACCGCAGTTGGTACTTCATCTGCGACGCTAAACGGTATAGTCAACGCTAACGGTTCCAATACCACTGTCACATTCGAATACGGTACGGATACCGGCTACGGCACAAATGTGACGGCAGACCAGAGTCCGGTAACCGGAAACACAAGCACCGCTGTCAATACAACCATTTCAAGTTTGGCGCCCGGTACAACATTTCATTACCGGGTGGTAGCACAGAACGTAAATGGTACAAGCCACGGTGCGGACACGACCTTTACCACCGCTACATTACCTCCAAATGCCACTACAAACCCGGCCTCCGGAGTAAATGGTACGGGAGCGACCTTAAACGGCATAGTCAACGCTAACGGTTCCAATACCACTGTCACATTCGAATACGGTACGGATACCAGCTACGGCACGAATGTGACCGCCGACCAGAGTCCGGTAACCGGAAACACAAGCACTGCTGTCAATACAACCATTTCAAGTTTGGCGCCCAGTACAACCTATCACTTTCGGGTGGTAGCACAGAACGTAAATGGTACGAGCTACGGTGTGGACTTGACCTTCACCACGGAACCAGATGAACCTGCTGAAGGCAAGACTCATGGTAAGGACGATGCTCCTGGTCAGAACAAGGAACCGGGAGAACCTGCTGAAGGCAAGGCTTATGGTAAGGACGATGCTCCCGGTCAGAATAAAGAGTCCGGTGAACCTGCCGTTGGCAAGGCAAAAGGTAGGGATAATGCTGAGGTGGTCCCCGGAATTCGGACAGGTTGTTAAGGTGGAGTTTTGCTCCTAAAATACAAAAAACAGAAAGGAGCGTGACATGAAAGGAAGCCGCAAGAAGCACAGCCCGTCGTTCAAAGCCAAGGTAGCGCTAGAGGCCTTAAAAGGCGAGGAGACCATTGCCCAGATAGCCAGCCGGTTCGAGGTTCATCCCAATCTGGTAACCAAATGGAGGAAGGCCCTCCGGGAAGATGCCGCCGGGATCTTTGGCCAAGACCACGTCCGGAAAAAGAAAGAGGACGAGAATCTGGTTGCCCGGCTGTACCAGCAGATAGGGCAGCTCAAGGTAGAGCGGGATTTCTTGGAGAACGCCTTGGAGCGCTGAACGTAGGGCGGCGGAGAGAGGTGATTGAACGCCGGCACCCGTCGCTCTCAATAACACGTCAGTGCACCTTGCTGGATATCAACCGTTCCGGTCTGTACTACCAGTCGAAAGGAATCTCCGGGGATGACATTACCCTGATGAAGCTGATCGACCGCCAATATATGGCAAGACCGTTTTACGGGGCGCGCAAGATAGGTGCCTGTCTAAAGTGGCAGGGACATACCGTCAATCGAAAGCGAGTCAGCAGACTGATGCGCCTGATGGGGCTCAAGGCCATCTACCGTCGTCCCCGGACGAGCAAGCCGGGGACGGGACACAAGATTTACCCCTACCTGCTTGGCGGTATGAAGATAACACGGCCGAACCAGGTCTGGGCGGCGGATATAACCTATATCCCCATGGCCCGGGGATTCCTCTATCTGGTAGCCATTATTGACTGGCACAGCCGGTACGTGCTCTCCTGGAAGCTGTCCAACACCCTGGACGCCGCCTTCTGCCTTGAGGCCTTGGAGGAGGCGCTCAGGAAGGGAACGCCGGAGATATTCAACACCGACCAGGGCAGCCAGTTCACCGGCGAGGCCTTTACCGGTTTATTAAAGGAACAGGGTATTAAAATAAGCATGGACGGGAAAGGCAGCTACAACGACAACCTGTTTATCGAGAGACTCTGGCGGTCAGTAAAATACGAGGAAGTATATCTGAGAGCTTATCAGGACGGCCGGGAGGCCAGGATTGCCCTCGGCAACTACTTCCTCTTCTACAACATCGAGCGTCCCCACCAGTCACTCGGCTACCGGACCCCGGCCGAGGTCTTTAACCCCACCCCCACCCCGGTAGTAATAATAAAAGGAGGTATGATAGAATCCCTGACATCAGACCCAGTGAGGATAGCGGGACTCCACCTTAACATCGACCCTATTCTGTCCTAACAATGGGGACCACCTCAATGTTTGCACCTCACCGGTGGCCTCGATGGCCTTAGCGATAACTTCTTCGAAGTTAGGCCGGGGAGTGCCGCAGCCGGGTTGAAGCAAAAAGCCGAACGCCAGCAGTAGTGACAACACGGTTATGATTTTCTTTTTCAATCGTATTCTCTTTTACCTTTTTCGTGATTTCTCAAGGTAGCCTGGTTATTACCAGTCAATCTCCACCCCTCTTTTCTTTAGCTGAGGGATGTAATCATTTATAGACCTTTCGCTCAGTGGATTGCCTTTTAAAACAACTCTGTCCTGAAAGCTCAGATTGCTGTTGTTCACC
>JAZFUC010000157.1:0-8579 GCA_036446995.1 Dehalococcoidales bacterium
CATCAGTCCCGGCCTGGTGGAAAAGGGATACCACGCCGGGGAAATCGTCAAGAGAGTGGCCGGAAAAACGGGCGGTAACGGCGGCGGCCGGCCGAACCTGGCCCAGGGAAAAGGGAAAGACAAAAGCAAGTTAAGCGAAGCCCTCAAGCAGGTGGGCGAGTATATCAGGGATAAAAATCCATCCTGAGGGGTATTATTACGCGTAGCCTGGGACTTGATATCGGTGACCGGAGAATCGGGGTAGCCATCAGTGATTCCATGGGCATTCTGGCCACCCCTCACGCAATCATCGAACGCGTTGAAGAAAGCCGTGACATCGGGGCTATTCTCGATATCATCGAGCAGCGGCAGGTGGAAATGATTATCGCCGGCCTGCCCCTGTCTATGGACGGCAGTATCGGCCCCCAGGCGGAAAAGATCAAGTCTTTTATTGATAACCTGTCCGCTCGGACGCAGGTGCCGGTGGAGTTCAGGGATGAGCGGTTGTCCACCGTAGAAGCCAGGCGGATAATGCTGATTTCCCGCTCCAAAAAGAACCGCCAAAAAAGCCGTGATGACGATGTAGCCGCGGCCGTCATTTTACAGGAGTACCTGGATGAAATCAGCCGAAAGTAAACCTCATTGTCGCTTATCGCCGGATAAATCAATATGAAGAGAAAACCCATCCACATCATTGACAGGGCTTTTCTGAAATCACCCCGGCAGTATATCATCCAGAGCCTTCTGGCGGTGGTGACGGTCGTGTTGATACTCACTTTCATTGAAGTGCTGACCCACGCCGCCATCGTAGCCGCCCTGGGTTCAACTGTATTTATTGTGTTTGCTATGCCCAATACCATAGCGGCTGAACCCAGGCGAATAATAGGGGGGCATGTAACCGGGGCAGCGGCCGGCGCTCTGTTCTATTTCATTTTCTTTACCGGCCCGCTTGCAGAATCATTTGGAACTATAGGATATCTCCACTGGATTCCGGCCGCCCTGGCCGTAGGGCTGTCCCTGTTTGTGATGACGGTTTTTAATCTTGAGCACCCCCCGGCGGCCGGCACCGCCCTGGGAATCGCGGTTCATGAATGGTCTAATATGGCAATTATCTTTGTGCTGGTTTTTGCAATAAGCCTGGCCATTATCAAAACCTTATTGAAGAAACACCTGAAAGACCTGTACACATGAGGGGCCCGGACTGGGAAACTAAAATATGAATAGTCCCGGTATTTTCAATCTGATTAAGAGCAGCTCCGGCGGAAAAGCCCGGGCCGGGGAACTGGCTACGGCCCACGGCAAAGTGACAACCCCGGTATTCTGCCCGGTGGCCAGCCAGGGCACGGTCAAAACCATGACCCCGGATGAAATCAGGGAAATCGGTTTTGAAATGTTGCTGGCTAATACTTACCACCTCTACCTCAGGCCGGGGATAGAGGTGGTCGAAAAGATGGGTGGTTTACATAACTTTATGGGCTGGGACAAGGCCATTCTTACCGACAGCGGCGGCTACCAGGTATTCAGTCTCTCGCGCCTGCGCCGGGTTAGTGATGAGGGAGTGGTCTTTCGTTCCCATCTTGATGGCAGTGAGCACCTGATTACCCCGGAATCGGCCGTCCGTTACCAGGAATCCCTGGGAGGGGATATCATTATGGTACTGGATGAATGCCCGCCTCATGATGAAAGCTATGACAAGGTAAAAGAAGCCACCCATCGGACCCATCGCTGGGCAGAGAAATGCCTGAAAACGCACAGCAGCAACCAGAGTTTATTTGCTATCGTCCAGGGGGGAGTTTCGGCTGAACTCCGGCGGGAGTCGGCGGAATACCTGGCTTCACTTGATTTTCCCGGTTACGCCATCGGCGGTCTCAGCATTGGCGAAGCCAAGCAGGTAACCCTGGATATGGTCGAAAAAACGGTATCCCACCTGCCGGTCAATAAGCCGCGCTACTTGATGGGGGTGGGTTCCCCCGAGGATATAGTTGAAGGCGTTTACCGGGGGATTGATATCTTTGACAGCGCTCTGCCTACCCGGGTGGCCCGGAACGGAGCCCTCTTCACCCGGCAGGGGCGGGTAAATATCAGAAACGCCGGTTTCAGTCTTATGGAACAACCGGTAGACCCAGATTGCAATTGCTACTCCTGCCGTACTTTTTCGGCCGCTTACCTGCACCACCTTTTTAACGCCCGGGAGTTGCTGGCCTACCGGCTGGCAACTATTCACAATCTGACATTCATAAAACGCTTGATGGAGGACATTAGCAGGGCCATATCGGAAGACAGCTTTGACTCGTTCAGAACAGAATTCCTGGCCGGCTACCGCACTACCAATGAACAGGTAAGGCTGGAGCAAAAGCGAAAATGGCTCAAACGCCGGGCTTGAAACCCGGTCCGCTAAGAAGACCGACTGCCAATCACTACAGTCAGCTCCAGACTGGCGCCATCCCGCAGCAACACAACAGAGACAGCCTGGTCCGGGCTGGCAAACTCCCCCAGGAAAGATGACAGCTCCTCTACCGTCCTTATCTCTTGTCCATCCATGCTGATTATTATATCGTCTACCTCTATTCCTCCCGTTTCGGCCGGACTGCCAGGCACCACCTCGCCTATTAACACCCCGTTAATGGATGCCAGGCCAAGATCAAGGGCCGCTTTCGGGGTAAGGTCAAGAGGAACGACACCCAGCCAGGGATAATCAAAGGTCCCGTCACTTATCAGCTCCTTTGATACCCTGTTCAGTTTGTTTGAAGAAACAGCATAATTAATACCATCACCCAGTTCCGGGCCGATCCGGGCAACGACCATTCCGATAACTTCTCTCCGGGAATTGAACAGAGGACAACCGGAATTCCCGAAATTAACCGCAGCGTCAAATTGAATCAGATTCGCCACCCATTGCGCCTGTGAATTCCCTCCTATTTCAATAAACCTGTTCAACTGGCTGACGATGCCCGCGGTCAGGGTTTCCGAAATCTCAAAGGGATTGCCGATGGCCACAACCGGCTGTCCTATGGTCACCCCGGCTGAATCCGCAAACTCCAGGGGAGTAACATCCGGTATTCTATCCAGGGTGAGTACGGCGATATCGCTAATCCGACTGCTGCCGGTAACATCGGCCGAGTAGATACTCCCATCCGTCAGGACTACTTCAATATCTGTCAGAGATTCGATGACATGATGGGCGGTCATAACGTGACCGGCGTTATCAATCAGAAAACCGGTGCCAATCACTCTTTCCCCGTCGGTAATTCTGACAACCGCCCCAACAACCTCTTCGTACAAATCACCGGCATCTAACAGGGATTTAGAAAGCTCTCCGGACAAGTCATTTATATCACCCTGAAGCGCTAGCCGAACCGAATATATTGTGTCCAGGTTATCGTCTATTGTTTCTTCCAGATAAATAATCTCAGCCGCGTTCTCCGCCCTGTTCTCAGCTAAATCAGCCGCTAGACGGTTAATGCCGTCCAGGGCTTCATCCTTGAAGACCTCAAGTTTGTCAGCAACATCCCCTATTCCAATCGCTTGTTCTTCCTGGGAAATCCTCAGTTTCTCATTCAATTCCTCGTTCAAGACATCGAGCCGCTGATTAAGAAGGTATGAATAAGTGCCCATCCCGCCGATAAGAATTATAATCAGAGCCAGTAGACTCACAACTATCCTGTTAAACATTTTTTCCTTTCTGCCCGCTCATTTACCCCCGTTACAGTCATTATGTTGCCGCACCTGTTCGTTGTCAATCAGACAACCCAGCCTGTTGTTTGGCTTTTTAATCAACCAAACGCAAATAGAACCAGCCAGACGGCGAAAGAAGCGGCCCAGTTGAAGAAAGTCTCGCTTATGAGCTATAATTAGCTATAAGGGGAGGCCTGCCTCCCCTCTGACAGGAGGCGATTTTTGCTCAACACCCATAATTGCGGCGAATTGAATAAGACGCATATCGGCTCCGGCGTCACGCTGGCCGGCTGGGTAGACCGCCGCCGGGACCACGGAGGACTTACCTTTATAGACCTGCGTGACCGGGAGGGGATAACCCAGGTGGTATTCAACCCGGAAATATCAAAGGAATGCCACTCTATAGCCAGTGAGATGCGTAACGAATATGTAATTCTGGCTACCGGTGAGGTCGCCCAGCGCCCTGCCGGTACCGAAAATTCCAGGCTGCCTACCGGAGAAATCGAAATAATCGTGCGTAATGTTGAGATACTCAATACATCAAAGACACCGCCTTTTTATATCAACGAAGAAGTAGAGATAGATGAGGCGCTGCGTCTCAAATACCGTTACCTTGACCTCAGGCGGGAACGGATGAGAAATAATCTTATACTCAGGCACAATGTAGTTAAGTTCTTTCGTGATTACCTGAGCGATAAAGGTTTTATCGAAGTGGAAACACCGATACTTATCAAGAGCACGCCGGAAGGCGCCAGGGATTATCTGGTACCCAGCCGCCTCCACCCCGGCAAGTTTTACGCCCTGCCCCAGTCACCCCAGCAACTCAAACAATTGCTAATGGTGGCTGGTATTGAGAAGTATTTTCAGATTGCCAGGTGCTTCAGAGATGAAGACACCAGAGCCGACCGTCAGCCGGAACACACCCAGCTTGATATTGAAATGAGTTTTGTAGAGGAAGAAGATATTCTGGCTCTTATTGAAGAGCTGTTTACCGCTATGGTCGCCTCGGTCAAACCTGAGATGAAGGTGCTTACACCCTTCCCTCGCCTGAGCTTTAATGAGGCTATGGAGAAATACGGCACTGACAAACCGGATCTCCGTTTTGGTATGGAGATTAGTGATTTCTCAGACATTGCCGCCCGGACAGAATTTTCCGTTTTCCGTTCCGTAATCCCGGACGGCGGTAAGGTCAAGGGCATCTCCGCTCCCGGCTGCGCCGGTTATTCCCGCAGCCAGTTGAATGAGCTGAACACTCTGGCCCAAAATTGCGGAGCCGGCGGTCTGCTGACCATATCCCTGGGCGGTTCACCGGGAAATCTGGAAGACTTAAAGATGGAAGATGTTAAATCTGTAGCCGCCAAATATCTAAACCTGAGCCAGGTAAAAGAAATGGCCGCCCTTTGCAACGCCTCCCCGGGAGACCTGCTGCTGATTGTGGCCGGAAAACCATCTGTGGTTGAAGCCTCTTTAAATGAGTTACGAAAGGAAATGGGCAAACGGCTGGAATTGACCAACCCGGATACCCTCGCCTTTGCCTTTGTCACGGATTTCCCCCTTTTTGAAAAAGGTGAAAAAGAGGGGCAATGGCAGCCGATGCACCATCTTTTCACGGCGCCGAAGGAGGCAGATATACCGCTGCTGGACACCGCACCCGGACAGGTACTGTCCAGGCATTATGACATTGTTTGCAACGGATATGAACTGGCCAGCGGCAGTATCAGAATTCATACCAGGAAGCTTCAGGATAAAATATTCAAGCTCCTCGGCTACAGCAGTGAAGACGCACAGGAGCGCTTCGGTGCCATTCTGGAGGCTTTTGAGTACGGAGCCCCGCCTCATGGCGGGATTGCCCCCGGGATAGACCGTACGGTGATGCTGCTGGCCAAGGAAGACACCATCAGGGAAGTAATTGCCTTTCCCAAGAACCAGAGCGCCGCTGATTTAACCCTGGACGCTCCCTCAGCGGTCACTAAGGAACAGTTGGCGGAATTACGCCTGAGATTAGTGGAAGAAGAGTAACCGGTTACTGGAGGAAGATTGAAAGTTACCAACGATAAAACGGAAAATTGCCAGGCATTCCTAACAATCGAGATGGAACCAGCCGAGATGGAAGAGTCTCTGGAGGGCTCTTTCAAACGCCTGGGCAAAAGCGCCAGGGTCCCCGGCTTCCGCAAGGGAAAGGCCCCCCGGGATATTCTGGAGCGCTACATTGGCAGAGACCACCTGCTGGAAGACGCCGTAAACGAAATGCTGCCCCGTGTCTACGACCAGGCCATCAAGGAGCAGGAGATTGATGCCATCGCCCAGCCGGAAATAGAGATTGCCCAGATTGAACCCGTCATTATCAAAGCCGTGGTGCCGTTACGGCCCAGCGTCAAAATAAAAGATTACCAGAGCATCCGGGTTACCCTGAATGAGGAAAAAGTAACCAAAAAAAATATCGATGATGTTATCCACCATCTGCAGCACCAGTATGCGACCTGGGAACCTGTAGAGCGCCCCGTGGAACTCAATGACATGGTGGTATTTGATGTTGAAAGCACCGTGGAAGACAAGCCTTTTTTAAGCCAGCAGGGGGCCCAGTACCAGGTATCGAGTGAACAGACTTTTCCCGCCCCGGGGTTTACCGATAAACTGGTAGGTATGAAAAAAGATGATGAGAAAGAATTCAAACTCGAGTTACCAGCTGATTACCAGCAGGAAGAGTTAGCCGGAAAAGAAGCCGCATTCAAAGTGAAAGTACTTGAAATCAAGCAGGAGATACTGCCGGAGCTGAATGATGACTTTGCCAAACAGGTCAATCCGGATCTTGACAATATGACTGATCTCCGGGAAAACGCCACTATTGACATGAAAGCCAGGGCTGACGAGAGAGCCCGGATAGATTTTGAAGAACGGGTAATTGATGCCGTAGTTGATTTGTCTGAGGTGGAATTCCCGCCTGTAATGGTGGAATCTGAAATAAACCGAACCATTAACCAGAGTTTCCAGGGCAACAACCGGTCGCTGGAGGACTACCTGCGGAATATGAACAAGACAGAGGAAGAACTGCGAGATGAAATCAGGCCCTCCGCCACCAAAACGGTGACCCGTTCGCTGGTGCTGGGTAAAATTGCCGAGGATGATAAAATAGATATTGGCGAAGACGAGATAGATATAGAGATTGACAATATGACCAATGACGCCGCGCCGGATAAGAAAGATGAACTGAAGACCGTTATGAACACTCCCCAGGTACGTGAATCCATTGAACGCACTCTTGTTACCCGGAAAACGGTGCAGTTACTTACGGACATAGCCGGGAATTCCGCCAAAACCAAGAAAGTAAAACCAAAAGCCTCAAAAGCAAACACGGAAACTAAAAAGCAGAGGGAAAAGGAGGAGAAATGAATACAGATCCAACCAATGTAATACCAATGGTAATTGAAAGCAGCCCCAGAGGTGAACGAGCCTTCGACATATACTCACTCCTCTTGAGGGAGCGTATTATCATGCTCGGCACGCCAATCAATGATCAGGCGGCCAATGTCATCATCGCTCAGCTGCTCTTCCTGGAGCGGGAAGACCATGATAAGGACATCAGCCTCTATATCCACTGTCCGGGAGGAATAATCAGCGCCGGCCTGGCGATTTACGATACGATGGAACTGATACGTCCCGATGTATCCACCATCTGTGTCGGCCTGGCCGCCAGCATGGGAACGGTGCTGCTCTGTGCCGGGGCCAAAGGCAAGCGGTATGCCCTGCCCAATGCCACCATCCATATGCACCAGGCTCTTGGAGGCGCCCAGGGACAGGCTTCCGATATTGTTATTGCCGCTCGTGAGATTACCCGGCTGCAGGAAACACTTATGAACATTATCGTCAAACATACCGGACAGTCGCTTAAAAAGGTCACCGAGGACACAGACCGGGACTATTATCTCAGCGCGGAGCAGGCTCTTAAGTACGGTATCGTGGATGAAATACTGACCAAACCGGACCCGGATAAGTCCAAGAAGAAATAATCCGGTTTCCGGCAAGCAATAACTCCGGTCCGGTCTGTCTTAGTATAGTAATGTCACCCGGTCTGCCGCCGGTGCATCTTTTTGTGCCTCCTTCATAGCGGTGATATAATATATATATGGCCATAAAGACGGTAACCACCAATCGCCGGGCGTACCGCAACTACCAGGTACAGGACAGTATTGAAGCAGGGATTGTGCTCACCGGCACGGAAATAAAATCCATCCGGGCGGGGAGAGTAACCCTGACTGACGCCTATATCCGGCCGGATAAAGGGGAGCTCTGGCTGCTGAATGCCCACATTGCCCGTTACGATGCGGGCAGCTATATGAGCCACGAGCCTACCCGGCCGCGAAAGCTGCTCCTCCACCGCAGGGAGATTGCCAACCTGGCAGCTAAGGTGGCCGAAAAAGGGCTCACTCTGGTCCCTTTGAAGCTGAACCTGAAGAACGGCCTGGCCAAGATAGATATAGCCCTGGCCCGGGGCAAAAAAATGTATGACAAAAGAGAGTCCATCGCCCGCCGCGAGGCGGAGGTGGAAATGGGAAGAGTTTCTAAAAGACGCCAGTTCCAGAGTGGATATTAGGTATATCCGTAGTCGATTCGGGGGCGCGTGGTTTCGACAGGGGAGGTATTCTGCAGGATTGCAAGCTGAGGTGCCGCTACCCTCATTAAACAAGTGGCAAAAATAACTGGCGAAGAACCAGTATTAGTTGCTGCCTAGTCTATAGGCAACACATCCAACCCAAGCCTCACCTCAACGGGCTGGGATTGGGTGCCGATTAGTTGAGGTGCCGTCACCCGGATGTCGATAAGGGTGGTGAAAGAAACATCGACTGGCCCGACTAAACTTGGTCAGCAGAGGTTAGCCGGGCAAGATTAAAGTGCTGACTAAGCTTGTAGTAAATCCTGGGTAGCCT
>JAZFUC010000158.1:0-4693 GCA_036446995.1 Dehalococcoidales bacterium
TAATCAAGCGTATTAAGACTGAGCGGGGTTATTTGTCCAACAGTCAGGCAGCCCGGATTATCAGGCCAGAGCTCTTCTTTTCCTGTACTGCTTCCTGATTATTTTATCAATCTCAAGGGCGATGAATCCGGGGAGCAAACAGGGTAGTATATACAGCCACCAATCAATTGGGAAGTTGGCCGTCCTGAATATGTCCGCCACTCCCGGAATAAAGGTGGGCAGGAGCCTCAGAAGGACGCTCACCACGATACCGGCCAGGAGCCACTTGTTGGAGAACGGGCTAAAGGAAAAAGCCGAGTCAAAAATGGAGCGGGCGCTCATCACGAAGCCGAAATGAACCATCAGCACCGCCCAGAAAGCGGCCGTTTGCGCCTGGGTTAACAGCAACGGGTCCAGCAGCACACCGTCAGCGGATACGGCCGCCGAGCCGAAATAGTTATAGATAAGGAAGCCGGGAATGGCTATGGCCAGCCCGATAAGGATTACCCTCTGGAGAAGGAGCCAGTTAGCCAGTTTCTCCTTGGGGTCACGGGGCGGGACCTCCAGCAAGTCCTTATCCTTGGGCTCCATCATCAGGGGCATGGTAAGGAAGACAGAGTCAAACAGATTCACCCACAATATCATCACCGGTTCCAGGGGGAAGCGGACGCCGAAGATGGGGATAAAGGGGGCGAGTAGCAGGGCCCCGATTACCAGTAAAGCCTGGCCTCCATTAGTGGGCAGGGTATATATTATGGCTTTTTCCAGGTTGTTCCAGGCGTGTCTGCCTTCTTCCACCGCCCCCACGATGCTGGCGAAGTTATCATCGGTCAGAATCATACTGGCGGCTTCTTTGCTTACCTCGGTGCCGGTAATGCCCATGGCAATTCCGATATCGGCCGCTTTCAGGGCCGGGGCGTCATTTACCCCGTCACCGGTCATTGCCACAATCTGCCCCGTCTTCTGCAAGGACTGGGCTATTCTCAACTTGTGTTCCGGGGCCACCCTGGCATACACCGAGACAGTGCGTACCGCGGTCTGTAAATCCTCATCGCTCATCACGGCCAGTTCTTCACCAGTCAGGGCTTTATCCTGTCCCTCTGTCATTATACCGAGCTGCCGGGCAATTGCGGTGGCGGTCTGCACATGGTCGCCGGTAATCATTACCGAGCGTATACCGGCTGTCTTACATTGGCTGACCGCATCAATAGCCTCTTCTCTGGGAGGGTCAATCATTCCCTGCATCCCCAGAAAAGTGAGGGCTTTCAGGTCATCATCAGTCAGCTCCGTTTTTTCCTTGGGCACTTTCTTGTAGGCCATCCCCAGCATCCTCAGTGCCTCTCCGGCCAGCTCATTCTCCCTGGCCTCCAGGACTTTACTGTTAATGGGTTCAGGGCCATTCTCGGTTAACTGGGTCTGGCACATCTCTATCACCCGTTCCGGTGAGCCTTTTACATAGAGGTAATTCTCATCCTTGCCCTGGTGGAGTGTCGCCATATACATATTTTCCGATTCAAAGGGTATCTCGTCCAGTCTCGGCATATCGTCCTTGATTCCCGCCTTGGTGGCAGAAACTATCAGCGCCCCTTCGGTAGGATCGCCGATAATCCGGTAGCGCCCGTCCTCGTCCTTGTTCAGGGTGGCGTTATTGCAGAGGAAACCGGCTCTCAGCGTCTCAAAAAGCGCCTGGCCGTCACTGGCCGGATTAACCGGTTTCGTTCCACTGAAAAAATCGCCTTCCGGCTCGTAGCCAACTCCGCTGACATCATAATCGGTGCCGCCGGTATATATTTTCAGGACAGTCATCTCGTTCTTGGTGAGGGTGCCCGTCTTGTCCGAACAAATCACCGTGGCCGTGCCCAGCGTTTCGGCGGCCGTCAGTCTCCTGATGAGGGCGTTTCTTTTCACCATGGCCGCTCCGGCCAGGGCCAGGATTCCGGTCACAATCATGGGCAGCATCTCCGGAATGGCGGCCACTACCAGTGAAACCGAGGCCAGGAAACTATAAGCCAGGGAAAATCCTAACCAGAAACTGAGGACAAAATTGATGGCCCCGATGGTGAGGATAGAAATCATCAGCACCTTGGTAAAATCGGCAATCTTTCTCTGAAGCGGGGTTATTACTTTTTTAGTCTCTTTGACCAGAGTGGCTATTTTACCGAACTCGGTGTGCTCGGCCGTGGCTACTACCATACCCCGGGCCGTGCCCCGGGTAATGAATGTGCCGCTGAAGCAGATGCAGGTCTGGTCTCCGGGGGAGAGGTTGGGCCGGCTGATAGCGTCAGTACTCTTCCTTACCGGCATCGATTCACCGGTAAGGGCGGCTTCATCGGCATTGGCGTCCTTGGTGTAGAAAAGGCGCAGGTCAGCCGGCACCTTGTCCCCGCCTTCCATTATCACCACATCGCCGGGAACCAGTTCCCGTGACGGTAGAATAGTATGCTCTCCGTCCCTGATGACCTTACACTCTACCACTATCATCTTGCGCAGGGCTTCCAGGGCCGCTTCCGTCTTGCCTTCCTGAAAAAACCCGATTATCGCGTTAAGGAGGACTACGCCGGCGATGACGATGGTATCCGCCAGCATGTCCTCCCCCTCCAGTGTCAGGATGGTGGTCATTATGGCCGCTGCCATCAGAATGTAGACCAGGGGATTGTGAAACTGGCGCAGGAAGCGCATGATAACGCTTGGTTTTTTGAAGGCGAGTTCGTTGTACCCGTATTGTTTCAGTCTGTCCTCAGCCTCAGCGGATGACAGGCCCTGTTCGCCGGAATCCAGTTTCTTAAAAGTCTGCTCGGT
Source organism: Dehalococcoidales bacterium (assembly GCA_036446995.1). Taxonomy (GTDB): domain Bacteria; phylum Chloroflexota; class Dehalococcoidia; order Dehalococcoidales; family UBA2162; genus JAZFUC01. The sequence continues at coordinate 2,779 of JAZFUC010000158.1, forward strand.
GGTAAGCTGGTACCACTTATCTCCGTTTGCCGCCATTCGCTCCCCCTTTTTCACTACTCGCTAAAAACGGGCAAAAAAATATAGGCCGCGTTATCAAAATCATAAATCACCCTGAAAACCAGTGGAGTCCGGGGTGATAATCCGGTCTGAACTCAAGTTCGTGTCCGCCCGGACATCATAATCTGGTCAATGAACCGCTGAATATTATAACAGAAGCCGCCTTCCGGTGGAAGAGTATAATTTGCTTTTGGTCTCAGATTGTTCCTGATAAAGTTATCAGTGGCCGGTCTAAACTGAATTTTGTGATTACCACTCAACCCCCTCCCCTTTATGGTGAATCCTTGGCTGACCCACTGTATCCCTCGATGAAATCGGGGGGGAAGGGGAAGCGTAAGTTAGAGAGAGGGGGCTTCGCCCCCTCTCTAAAGTGTTTTCCCGATTCCCTTTTCCAATGGTCATCGGGATTAAGGGGGTGAGGTTACCAAAATGAAAATAGAAACTATCACAACAAGTGTCCAATCGGCTTACCAAACCAGGCTAAACTACCTTAACCGGACATCCCTGAAGAGTAAAGGGCATAAGCGCCGAAAATATAGAGGCCGATTAAAAGCGGGCCGTACCAGCTGATAATACTGAAGGTTTTGCGCTCGCGGGGGAAGCGCAGGCCCACAATAACCACCAGGGTCATAGCTATGGCCACCAGGGCGGTAATGATATGTGCTTCTGATACCAGGGCTCGGGGTTGAAAAAGAATCGGCCCCCGGGTGTAGAAAAGGTCTGACAGGCTGATAGCCAGGATATCCAGCATGTTGGCGCCCAGGATATCGGCAATGGCTAAATCGATTGCCCCCATCCTGACTGCCGTGATAGTGACCACCAGCTCCGGCATCGAGGTGGTAATGGCCAGGAACAGGCTGCCCACGAAACCGGCGCTCCAGTTATAGGTAGTGGCAATCTCATCCCCGATAAACGACAGCCAGATACCGGCGCCGATAACCGCTCCGGCGGTCAGGGCAAACCTGAAAAAAACTCCCCTCAGGGATACGTGCTCGTAGGCTGGTTCGGTCGGTATTTCAACCACGTGGGTCTGTTGCTCGCTGCGGAACACATGCCGGGCTCCCAGGACATAGAATACGAGGATAATGAAGCTGGGCAGGCCTATCCAGCCGAGTGCCCACCCGGAGAAGCTTTCCCCTCCCAGGATGCTCAAGGCTGTAATACCTAACAATAAAATCCCCAGGCCGGCCGAGAGGATGTGGATACGGCTGGCCCGGCTCAGAATGGGGTTGCCCCGGTGCAGAATATCCAGAGGCCCTAGCAGGGCCAGATTAAAAATGCAGCTGCCCAGTACCGTGCCCAGGGCCAGGTCAGGAAGTCCGATCAGGGCAACGGAGCTTACTCCGGTGACCATCTCCGGCATCGAGGTGACCACCCCCAGGAGGAGGAGGCCTATCCATATCCGGCCCAGTCCGGTCTTTTCAGCGATTGCATCGGCGTAATGGGACAGTCTGGAGCCGGCGAAGAGGATGATAAGCATGCAGAGAGCAAATTGAATCCAGACCAAAAAAAGAACTCCTGTTTCAGCAAATAACGATGCCCCTCAAGGATACTATACTGGCGGTCTGGTAGTAAACTTGTGCTATAATTACCTGGCTGGGGAGAGGTGTCCGAGAGGCTGATGGTGCCGCTCTCGAAAAGCGGTCTCCGATAATATCGGAGCGTGGGTTCGAATCCCACCCTCTCCGTTTACCCTGAGGGAACGAAGTGAGTTGAAGGGCCGTTTACCCTGAGCGAACGCAAAAAGTCGAAAGGGTTTACTCTGAGCGAATATAATGAGTCGAAGGGCAATAACCGACCAGGAATGGTTTTTCTATATTGTCAGGTGCCGGGATGACTCTTTATATTCGGGCATTAC
>JAZFUC010000159.1:0-3724 GCA_036446995.1 Dehalococcoidales bacterium
ACGCGGTGGGATTCGGACTTGCCAGCTACCTGCCTGATATGTCCAAGCATATTGATATTGTCTATAACCTGGAGATAGACCGCTGGAAAGGACAGGAAAAGCTGAGGCTTAACCTGGCGGATTTCAGAGCGACTGCCTAGATACTAAGGCCGCCGGGTCGGCCGTTCCGGGGGAGGCTCCAGCCCCCGCTGGGCTCCCCGTAGATAGGCAATCTGTCCCACATGCAGGGCTATTTCAGTGATAACATGGGCCAGTACTGCCCCAACCGTATTGATTAAAGTACCGGCCCCGGCTATTCCCAGTCCAAGACGAGTTGCGTCCATTGTTTGTTGACGACAAATTCATCAGTTGATGGCACGTAATCGTCGCTCTTCAGATAAGCCCTTATGCGAAGCCTGTCGCTGGAGGGCCGCCCGGCTGCATCCCAGGCTCTGGTTTGCTCGATAAGTCGTTTGGCAATCCTGGTCCCTGATCCAAAACTTCGTACAAACAACTCGGAAGCCTGAGGTCCATCTACCTGTTCCGAAGAAGAATCTTGCCTGGGAGGACGGACAAATACACAAAGTTCTTCATCTCCCAAGAGTCCAATGGTCGTGCATATCTTCTGGATTGCCTGGATTGCCAGGAAACAAGGGACAATGTCCCGCTCTGCTAATTGGCCCTCTGCCGATAAACTGCACAAATATGGCTCTCGTAGGCTCAGCCACAGACCTAGACCTCCGAAAATCACTTCGCCGGGATGTGAATGTACACCGGAAGACAGGTCTTCACTTGGGCCGGAGAGTAGCCCATAAACTACATCCCTGTTTACCTTGACCACATCATTAACCGAGATACTGATACCAGGTTCCGGGCCGAGGGAGATGGAAACGGAGTCTTGTGGATTCGCGAAAGCGCCCCGGAGGGTCATAAACCCGCAATCTTTGACCGAGATACTCTCCAGATGGTCGTCCTTCTTTTCGAAGGCAACTGATTTTTGAACGTCCCCGTTTATTACCAGGGGCAGCAGCAGTCGCCCACCGGGTTTCAATTGTTTCCACCATTCGGGGACAATGTCCCAAGCCCCTACTGTCAGAATTATCCTGTCGTAGGGCGCGTCCTCGGTATACCCCAGGCCGCCATCGCCGCATACCACGCTTACTCTATCCATACCCGCTGATCTGAGATGCTCTCGTGCGCCCTCAACGATGTCCTGATCGATATCTATTGTTACGACCATTCCTGAGTCGCCCACTAAATGTTGTATAAGCCCCGCATTATAGCCTGTTCCCGCGCCTATCTCCAAGACGCGGTGTCCCGGTTGCAGCTGAAGCTGCTCCAACATTACCGCCATGATGGCGGGTTGTGAGGACGAACTTACAAGTCTCCCGTCGACGCGCTTTGTGGGAATTGAGTTGTCACTATATACACTTTCTAATGCGACTCCCGGCGTGAACAAGTGTCGTAGGACAGCTCTAAAGGCTCCCTCAACATTGGCGGACTGAATACAGCCCATTCCAATTAGTTTCTCTACAAGAGCTTCCCGTAGCTCAGCGATTTCATCAGAATTTGAAGATTTATTCATCAGTGACACCCCCCAGCTAAGAACTTAGACAACCACTTTTTCACTGTTCTTAACCTCCTTAACAGATTTTAAGCCAGCAGTCCCTCCAGCAGAATACGGGCGGCCTGCTTGTCCAGGGGTTTGTTATTATTACCGCACTTTGGAGATTGAATACAGCTGGGGCACCCGTCCTGACAGGGGCAGGAGATGATTAATTCCAGCGTCGCCTGCCATAATTCCTCAATCAGATCGAATCCCTTCTCGGTGATGCCGATGCCGCCGGGATAGGCATCATAAATAAATATCTGGGCCTGTCCGGTATCGGGATGGAGGGGAGTGGAAACGCCACCGATGTCGTTGCGGTCGCAGAGGGCAAAGAGGGGCAGCATGCCGATGGCGGCGTGTTCGGTGGCGTGCAGACCGCCGGGAAAGCCCAATTGGGCCTTGTCCAGCCGGTCGATTGCTTCATCCGGCAGGTCGAACCAGAGGGCGACAGTGGGGAAACGCTGGGTGGGCAGGTCCACCGGCTCTTCTCCGATTACCTCATCGGTATACTGGGCCTTCTTTTTGAAGCCGACCACCGTATTCGAGACCTCTACTTCCCCCAGGTACACTTTTACCGGGCCGCTGCTTTTGCTCCGGATGACCCGGGTAATGCGCAGGTCTTCGATTTCCTTGGTCTGGGTGTAGTAATTAGCATCGGTCGGCGCCGCGTAGGCGGTATGCCCCACCAGGTCAAGCCGGGTGATGAGGTAGGACTCCCCCTGGTGCAGGTAAATGGCCCCCGGATGAATCTGGAAGAAAGCCACGGCTCCGTCCACGGTTTCCATCAGGGAGCCGGTGGAAGTATCGATTAAGGCGTAGTTTTCCCGTGAGGTGGAGCGGATATTAATCGCCTGGGCGGGATAAGAGATGGTTGGAGAAAGGTACCATTTGGGGACGCGCCGTCCTTCCCTGAGCAGGCCCTGCTGTTCCAGTTCCGTCCTTTCGGGGACGTACTGCGGGCCGAAGAAATGCTCATCCTCTCCCGTCAGAGGCAGTTCCCAGGCGGCGCAGAGTAAGTGCCCCCTGAGGATGTAGCGGTTTTCCGGGTTGACCAGGGCGTTCTCGAAGTTCTTCTGGAAAAAAGATTCCGGGTGGTGCATAAAGTACTGGTCGAGGGGGTTATCCAGGCCGATAAGAAAACTCAAGGACCCCTCCTCTCCCCGGCCGCTCCGGCCGGCTTGCTGCCAGGTGCTGGAGATACTCCCCGGATAGCCGGTAAGCACCGTTGCTTCCAGGTCGCCGATATCTATGCCCAGCTCCAGGGCAACCGTGGTCACCACTCCCAGGAGTTGGCCGCCGAATAGTTCTTTCTCTATCTGGCGTCTCTCTTTGGGCAGATACCCGGCCCGGTAGGATTTTATCCTTTTGGACAGCAGGGGATGGTCTTCGATCAGCTTGTCCCGTGAGTAGCTGTAAATGAGTTCGGTCAGGCGCCGGGTACGGGTAAAAGTCAGAGTGCGTACGCTTTGCAGTATCAGCTCGGTAAACAGGTCGGTTGCCTCGCGGTTGGCGCTGCGGCGGGTATTTCTCACCTTGTCTATAACCGGAGGCTCCCAGAAGATAAACTCTTTTTTCCCCTGGGGAGAACCGTCTTCATTCACCACTTTGAAGGGGAGGCCGGTCAGTTTCTCAGCATGCTCGCCGGGATTGGCGATGGTAGCCGAGCAGAGAATGAATTGGGGGTCTGAACCATATCTGCGGCAGAGACGGCGCAGGCGGCGCAGCACTCCGGCCACGTGGGAACCGAAGACCCCGCGGTAAATATGGGCTTCATCCAGGACGACATACTTCAGGTTCCTCAGCAGTCTTGACCAGGACTGGTGGTTGGGCAGAATGCCGAAATGGAGCATATCAGGATTGCTGAGTATAATTCTGGCCTGTTTTTTGACATCTCCCCGCTCAACCTGGGGGGTGTCACCGTCATAGGTGGCGAAATCATCAGCGGAAAATATATCGCCCCCGAATTTTTCTTTGAGGACGCGCAGCTGGTCCTGGGCCAGGGCTTTAATGGGGAACAAATAAAGAGCCCGGCTGACCGGTTCCTTTAGCAGGGTTTCCAGAACGGGGATGTTATAACAGAGGCTCTTGCCGCTGGCGCTGGAGGTCGCCACCATGACATTATTACCCCGCCGGATA
>JAZFUC010000160.1:0-4920 GCA_036446995.1 Dehalococcoidales bacterium
CTGGTGGCAGTCATGCCCGGAATTAAACCTGCCCGGCTACGACCCCTATTCGGCCGAGGGGGCCAATGTAGTGCTTCTTTACAGCGCGGAAAACCTTGATCCCTTGAGCGGCTCTATCCTTATCAAAGGGCACCCCTGCAAAGTCAGAAAAGCGGCCCGCCCCAAATAAGGGTCAATTAGTCGAGACAGAATTTAGTTTGTTCTTTTCCTCCAGACACCTATTGTTTAATTAATCCTGAAGCCGGAAGGGTGGGTACTTATCCGTCATTAACGACACATAAGCAGCCACGCGGTATACCCAGCGATTCATGCCCATAACAAGTTTGAAAATCTCCTGGTGATATTTTCCAGTAAATAGCAGCCCCACGGCAGCAATAATGACAAGAACAAACACCAGCCCGACATTCTCTTCGGTCCACAGGTTCCCCCAACTCCAACCCCACCAGCCTCCCGTCAATATGGTGACTATAACCAGATGAGGGATGGCCAGCAGCCACCATTTTATCAGCACCAACCCCTGAGACAACCTTTCCGGATATACTACCTCCAGGTCAGCGGGGTAATCGTCGTCAGGTTTCAGGGTGAACGGCGGGTATTTGTCAGTGCCATTAGCTTGATAGGTGTAAAAGCCTACGCGCCATGACCAGCGGAGAACCCCGACATTAAAGTCAAAGAGGTCACGCGGGTATTTACCTGTGAACAGAATAGCAAAGAGAGCTATCACCCACACCACCCAGAAGGCAACCCATAGGAAAGCAAGGATAATGATGTGTGGAATTGCCAGCAACCATTTGATGAGCCACAATGCGCTACTCGGTGGCTCTGTGAGTTCTCCCCTGATAGATAACGGATAGGTTTCTTGTTGTTGTGACATTTAACTACTCCTTTTAAATTAGCAATATTGCTACAATTAATAATGGCTCTTATTTAGACTTCCGCTTCGCCGCGCGCCCACTACCGCCGAAGATAAGGCTGACACCGAACATGAAACCGAAGTCGTACCAGTTGCCGCTGTTATACACCTCATAGACGTTGACGTTATCTGAAAACAGAGAAATAACAAAGGTAACAGGTGAAATAAGACCGTTCCACAAACCTGACCAGAAACCGGCGCTGTTTCCATCGACATCGGGCACATCTACTGCAGGATTAGTGCCGGCAGCGCAGCCAGCCAGCAGGAGCATGGCCAGGATTGCTACAGAGACCAGGAGCGCGCGCTTCTTTGTTATCGCTTTCATAAGAAGTCCTCCTAATTTACTTTAATTTGGTCATTTTATGCGTTAGGACAGAGTTTAGTTCACAAGTTAATGTTTGTCAATAACATAATGTGCTGTTTTTCCTTTGCACCGGATTAACAAATCTTAAAGGGGAGACTTGCCCCTAAATAGCTCCATAAAAGGTAATGCTTCATAGCCTATTGAATGAGAAGTATGTAATAATTAGCCTGACTTCCCGGCGGCTTGATGAATCAGCCGCTTACTTTTGAGGTGAAGAAGCTTTAATATGGGCAGGGCCTCACTGGAAAAAGACTGGACTAAAGACAGCGTGGCGGGCAACCTGTGGTCGCTGTCCTGGCCGATACTGATAAGCCAGAGCCTTAGTATGATGGGGCCCACTATCGATATGATTTGGGTGGGCAAGCTCGGTCCGGCGGCCGTTGCCGGAGTCGGCCTCTCCGGCATCATTGTCCTGGTAGTAAACTCCCTGACGATGGGCCTTTTCACCGGACTGAGGGCGATGATAGCCCGATTTGTGGGGGCGGGGGACAGGGAAGGGGCCAATCACGTGCTCCAGCAGGCCTTCGTTATCGCGGCTGTCTTTTCAATCGTCACCGCCGTGACCGGCCTCTTCCTGGCGGATCAGTTACTGATTGTATTCGGGGTGGAACCGGATGTCGTGGCCATAGGGGCCGCCTATCTGCGTATCCAGCTTGTCGGTATGGTAACAATGTCCCTGCTGAGGATTTCGGATTCATCCATGCAGGCATCAGGGGACGCGGTGACGCCGATGAGAATAGCCATATTTTACCGGGTCTTTCATCTTATCCTGGTCCCATTCCTCATCTTCGGCTGGTGGGTATTCCCCCGTCTCGGCGTCAGCGGGGCCGCCCTGACCAGTGTTATCACCCAGGGACTGGGAGCCGCGGCCGGCCTCTGGTATCTCTTCGGAGGACGGTCCCGCTTAAGGCCGACCCTGAGAAATTTCAGGCTTGACTGGAGCGCATTATGGCGCCTGGCAAAGGTGGGTATTCCCGCCTCCGTGACAGGGGTACAGCGCTTCTTCCCTTCCCTGGTGCTGGTCTTGTTCGTCTCACCCTTCGGCACTTTTGCCGTGGCGGCTTACTCGATAATGCAGAGAATAGATAATTTTATCCGGGTCCCGGCGGCGTCTCTTGGTACCAGCTCCGGCATCCTGGCCGGTCAGAACCTGGGGGCCGGTCAGCCGGAGAGAGCAGAAAAGGGCGGCTGGCTGGCCGCCGGCGCGTATACCGTGCTTATGGTAATCGTGGTGGTGGCCCTCTGGTTCTGGGCTGAAGGGGTTATCGGTATTTTTAACACCGAACAGGGACTTGTTGAAATTGCGGCCGCTTTCCTGAGGATACAGCTGGTCGGTTACCTGGTTTTCGGACTGGTTGTCGTTCTGAGCATGTGCATCGAGGGAGTCGGAGACACGGTACCGTCCATGATTGTTACCGTGGCAACAATGTGGCTGATACAGATTCCCCTGGCCTACTATCTGCCCCAGTTTACCGGACTGGGGGTCCAGGGGGTGCAGTGGGCAATCGTGGCCGCCCTGCTGGTCAGGGGGGTCTTCTTCCCGTTATATTTCAGGATGGGCCGGTGGAAGCGCAAGAAGGTCTGACCCAGGTTAGAGGTGATACAATAGGGGCCAGAGTTTTCAGGTTCTTTTAAACGAAATTGTGAAAATAAAAAGGATTTAATATGACTGAAATACAAAACCGGTTTAGGGCAGACCCGGAGCAGATGGGGGACCTGATGAAGGTGGCTCTGGGGCAGATGGAAGCGGACATGGCCGTAATTAACGGCGATATTGTGAATGTCTATACCGGTGAAATACTTGCCGGGAATACCGTGCTGGTCAAGGGAGACAGGATTGCCTACGTGGGGAAAAACGGGGCTAAATCGGTCGGCTCTTCAACCGAGGTGATTGACGCCGCCGGCAAAACGGTTATCCCGGGACTGATTGACGGCCATACTCATATAGATAACCCCTATACTCCCGAGGAACTGGTCAGGTACGCGATGAAGGGTGGGGTAACCACTGTTTTTACCGAGGTCGACGAGATTGCCTTTACCCTGGGTTACCGGGGGATTATCCAGTTTCTGAAAGCCGTGGAGAACCAGCCGATTAAAATCTTCATCACCGTCCCTCCTATGGTAACCATAAGCCGGGCCGCCGAAGAGCAGGCCATTACCGTCAAAGAACTCAGTAAGCTGCTGAAAAGAAAGGGCGTCATCGGTCTGGGCGAACCGTACTGGTCCCAGGTAATCACCGGGAACAGGCGGGTCCTGGACCTCATCGCCGAAACGATAAATTCCGGCAAGACCGTCGAAGGCCACAGCGCCGGGGCCAGGGATAACAAGTTGCAGGCTTATTTTGCCCTCGGTATCTCTTCCTGCCACGAACCGATTACCGCGGAAGAAGCCAGGGAGCGGCTGAGGCTGGGACTTTTCATACCCATCAGGGAAGGAGAAATCAGGCGGGACCTGGAGGCTATTTCCAAGCTGAAGGATGAAAATATCGACATGGGCAAGCTGGTGCTGTCCACGGACGGTATCGGCCCGGAGCAGCTTGTCGCCGATGGCTACCTGGAGTTCGTGGTCCAGAAAGCGATTGACCTCGGTTTTGACCCGGTTACGGCGATTAAAATGGTTACTCTCCACCCGGCTCAGCGCTTCGGGCTGGATAATATTATCGGCGGCATTGCCCCGGGGAAATTGGCCGACATTGTAATAATTCCGGAGGTAAGCACAATCCGTCCGGAGTGTGTTATCAGTAACGGAAAACTCATTTTCCGGGACGGCGCGTTTCTGGTGGAACCTGAAAAGTACGCCTATCCCGCCTGGACGGAGAAAAGTGTCCGTTTGACGAGAGATGTTACCGATAAAGATTTTACCGTGCCGGTGGATAAAGCTCGGCATCGGGCCGGGGTAAGGGTAATGGACCTGGTTACTCCGCTGGTGACCAGGGAAGCGGTAATTGATTTTCCGGTAAATAACGGAGAGTTGAGTATCGATGTCTCAAATGACCTCCTCAAAATTGCCGCCATAGAGAGGACTCATATACCGGGCAAAACCTTCACCTGTTTCGTCAGGGGGTTCAGATTGAAAAGCGGGGCCATAGCCACTACTTCCGTCTGGGATTTAACTGACATTATCGTCATCGGAGCCAGTGAGGCCGATATGGCCCTGGCCGTGAACCGGGTCAGGCAGTTAAAAGGGGGGACGGTAGTATGTTCGGGAAACAGGGTGCTGGCCGAGATGGCCTTGCCGATCGGCGGGGTAGTGTCCAGAGAGCCGATGGAGATACTGGCCCGGCAGCTTGCTGATATCCAGCAGGCAGCGGCTGGTCTGGGTTTTCCCCATCCTGATTTGCGCACCACCATGTCCGTGATGGCTACATCGGCCATACCGTTTCTGAGAATATGCGAGGACGGCCTGTACAGTATCGACCAGGACTGCCTGGTCGACCTGATTGTGGATTGAGTCGGTCCTATTTCCATACGGGTGATTACGCACCGGTAACAGGGGTTTAACCATAATCAGGTAAAATTCAATGTTTCAGGCCGTTGATGACCTCTTTAAGAAAAACCGAAGCGAATAACTGTTTCCCTTTTGACAGGGCAGTCTGGGATGGCTTACAATAACGCAATAATGCTTATCGGCCTTCTCTCAGACA
>JAZFUC010000161.1:0-5597 GCA_036446995.1 Dehalococcoidales bacterium
TGCCCGGCTGGCAGAGCACCGGGGCGGTTACGGCCGTTTTACTGGCAGAAATGGGCTACACCGGGGATACCACGGTACTGGATAACCCGGAGCGCGGTTTTGCCTACATCGCGGGTTACCCAAACTGGTTTCCTGATGAGCTAACGGAAGAACTGGGCACAACCTGGATTTATAACCAAAAACTGCATTATAAACCCTATCCCTGCTGCGGCGCATTCCACAGTGTACTGGACTGCTTTTGCAAGATTATTGAAGAACACGACCTTGTGCCCGAGGAAATAGAGAGTGTCAAAGTACTGGGAGCGGGTAGTATGTCTAAAGAAATGAGCAGCATCTCCAGCGCCCAGTTTAACATGCAATATAATATGGCAGTGGCCGCTCACAGAATCACCCGGGGCGTGGAGTGGGTTGACCCGGAAACAATGAGCAATCCGAACATACTTGGTTTTATGGAGAAAGTTAGCGGCCAGCCGCACCCGGATGCCGGGAAAGAAATGGAAAGAGACCCCCGCACCCGTCTCGGTAAGGCTGATGTTACGGCCAGAGGGAAGACATTTTCCCATCAGATTCAATACCGGCAGGGCGACACCTTCACGGATGGCGCCTGGACGGAGAAGGAAATCGTGGATAAGTTCAGGCATAATGCCGCCAGGATTCTCACCAAACAGAAAACGGAGAAGGCCGTCGAAACTATCTTAAACCTGGAAAAGACCGCCAATATTTCAGAACTGATGGGGCACGTAACTCTTTAAAGTTGGAGCGCCCTGAAATAAAGCAAGGAGGCGATATTTGAAGACGAGAAAATTAGGGTCAACTGACCTCCAACTGTCCACGGTAGGACTCGGCACCTGGCCGATGGGAGGAGTTTCAGCCGGGATGCACTGGGGAGCGCAGGATGACCAAGCGTCCATCGAAACCATTGAGCACGCCATGGACCAGGGAATCAACTGGCTGGACACCGCCGGGGCCTACGGGCGAGGCCATTCCGAAGAAGTGGTTGGAATGGCCCTGAAAAAACTGTCAACCCGACCGATAATTGTCACCAAATGCGGGTCGACCCCGGAAGATACAATGGAGCCAGGCAGCGTGAGGAAACAATGTGAGGCAAGTCTGAAAAGAATGGGGATCGATACTATCGACCTCTACCTGGCCCACTGGCCCAGACCGATAGAGATGATGGAAGCAGGCTGGCAGACCTGCGCCGACCTGGTGAAAGAGGGTAAGGTACGTTACATAGGCGTCTCCAATTATACTATCGAACAAATGGAGAAAATCCAGCCCATTCACCCCATAGCTGCCATGGAGCCGCCCTACAGCATGATAACCCGCGGGATTGAAGATAAAATTCTGCCCTATTGCCGGGAACATAACATGGGGGTTGTAATATACAGTCCCCTGCAACAGGGAGTACTTACCGGAGCCCCCATCAGCGCCGATGCTATGGACGAGGGTGACTTCCGGCGTAACAATCCCCACTTCAAGGAACCGGTGCTCAGTCTTAACATCAGGTTGGTGGAAGAGCTAAGGCCTATCGCTCAGAAGTACGGGGGAAGCATCGCCCAGTTAGCCATTGCCTGGGTATTAAGGCGTTCCGATGTGACCTCGGCACTTAACGGGGCCAGAATACCGGCCGAGATAGAAGACAGTGTCCTCGGTGGTGACCTGGAGATATCCGCAGAAGATATCGCCGCTATTGAAAAGCTGCTGGAGAAGCGAGAAAAAGAAATGCCTCCTCCTCCACCGCCTCCGGGCAGTCCGGCCGGCAGACCTTAAAAAAGGAACGAGTGATAACTGGCTGCCGCGAATTGTTCGTGAGAAACTTACCGAACCTGGGCTGGATGAAATAGCTCACCAGTTTTCACTGACAGGAAAACAACTCTTAACCAGGCAATAACATCAAGGAGGGAAAATGATTAAAGGCTACATGGGGAAAATATTGTTCGTTGATTTGTCCACAGGGAAGATTACGGAGGAAGAGCCTGAGGAAAGTCTGTACCGGGATTACATCGGCGGCCCCGGTATCGGAGCCAGGATTCTTTACGACCGTATGAAAGGCGGAGTTGATCCGCTGGGCCCTGACAATATAATTGGTTTCGTCACCGGCCCTTTAACCGGCACCCCGGCCAATACCGGCGCCCGCTACACGGTGGTCTGCAAATCACCCCTCACCGGTTCCTGGGCTGATGCCAATTCCGGGGGGATTTTCGGACCGACTCTTAAATTTGCCGGTTATGATGCCGTGTTTTGCACCGGGATTTCGCCAAAGCCTGTTTATCTGTTTATTAACGATGGCAAGGCGGAACTAAAAGATGCCTCTTCTCTCTGGGGAAAGGACATTTATGAGACTGAGGATACGCTGAGGGCGGAACACGGTAAGGGGACTGAAGTTGTTGCCATCGGCCCCTCCGGCGAAAAACTCTCCCTCATTTCCTGCATAATCACGGAAAAAGGCGCCGCGGCCGGACGCTGCGGGGTCGGCGCGGTAATGGGCTCCAAAAAGCTTAAAGCTGTAGTAGCCAGGGGCACCCAAAAGGTGCCGGTTGCCAATGCCACCCAGGCTAATGAGCTAAGGAAGGAGCATGTGGCGTCTTTAAGACAGCCGGGGCCCACCGGACGCTCATTTATTGATAATTTTCATACCTACGGCACTTCCAGTATGACCCCTCGCTCCGCCCACAGCGGTGATTCTCCGGTAAAGAACTGGGGGGGAGTTGGTATAGTTGATTTCCCTGATATTGAGGGACTAAACGCGGATACCGCCATTGCAAATGTGAAGAAAAGGGTAACCTGCTGGCGTTGCCCCATCGGCTGCCAGGCCGGACTGAAGGCGGGCACCGGCGATTACAAATATCCCGAAGGGACCCGGCGGCCGGAGTATGAAACCCAGGCCACCTTCGGCACCCTGTGCCTGAACAGTAACGAAGAGTCCATAGCGATGGCTAATCACATCTGCAACAGCTACGGTCTGGACACTATGTCAGCCGGCGCCACCATTGCTTTCGCCATCGAGTGCTATGAAAACGGCCTGATTACCAAGGAAGATACCGATGGAATAGAGCTGACCTGGGGAAATCACAAGGCTATCGTGGACATGACCTGGAAAATGGCCAAAAGAGAGGGGTTTGGCGATATCCTGGCCGATGGCGTCAAGGTGGCCGCCGAGAAAATCGGCAAGGGCTCCGAAGAGTACGCCATCCACATCGGCGGGCAGGAAATCGGTATGCACGACCCGAAACTGGCCCAGCCGGGGGCAGCTTCCGCCTCCAGATACCACCTGGACGCAACTCCCGGTCGCCACACTTCCGGCTTCGGCCCTACCGCTTTTAGAAGGTATTTGATTAACGCGGCCGGTGTGTGTAATTTCGGATTTTTCGGACCCGGCGGGCCAAATGATATCCTCGGGAAATATATGGCAGCCGTGACCGGAGAGGACCGCACCATGGATGAATTACTTAAGGCCGGAGAGAGGATTGCCACTATCAGGCATGCTTTCCTGCTCCGTGAGGGCATCAATCCCTTGGAATGGGCGGTACCCCCCAGAATGATTGGTGACCCTCCCCAGGCCGAAGGGCCGCTGGCCGGGTTAAGGGCGGATATAGAAGCCCAAAACTACTGGAACCTCGGTGCTCTTGACTGGGACCGGGTAACTACCAAACCCAGCAAGAATAAACTTCTGGCGTTGGGCCTTGATGATGTGGCTAATGACCTGTACCCTGAGGCGAAACCCTAAGGTCCGAATTACTGATATTTCCAAACACCTGTTTCAATTGAGATTGGCTATATTAGTAATAAAATGTTAATATTAGCGACAAAACAAACTTTGCATAAGGGAGGTTTAATAAAAACGGGAATTGGTTCATATCAACAGTGAAGGAGATTAATCATGAATAAAAAATTATTTAAATGGTTTAGCTTGGTTTGCCTGATAGTTGGTTTAAGCGCGGTGGTAGTGCTGGCAGGTGGCTGCGGCACCGACTCAGACAAGGTTTACAAGGTTGGGATAAGCCAGATTGTAACCCATCCCGCGCTCGATGCCGTGAGACAGGGCATCATAGATGGATTGAACGAAGAAGGGTATGTGGTGGGTGAGAATATAGAGTTTGACTATCAGAACAGTGAGGGAGATATGGCCCTCGTCGCCTCCATTGCCCAGAAATTTGTTTCGGATAAAGTAGACGTGATTGTCAGCATCGCCACTCCCAATAGCCAGGCGGCGATAAGCGCGGCCGAGGGAACGGATATCCCTGTTGTCTTTTCGGCAGTTACCGACCCGGTAGGAGCCGGCCTGATAACCGACTGGGATTCCCACCCGGATGAGAATGCAACCGGGGTCAGCGATATGATAGTGGTGCAGGACGATTTGGATTTAATACTTGAGATAGTCCCGTCAGTCAAGAAAATCGGCACTCTTTATAATGCCGGGGAGTCCAATTCGGTATTCCTGGTTGAAAAATTGAAAGAAGCAGCCGCAGCTAAAGGAATCGAGATAGTCGAAAAGACGGTTGCCACCAGCGCCGATGTCCTGGCAGCTGTTCAGTCCCTGGTAGGTCAGGTGGACGCTATCTGGGTGGGAACGGACAATACCGTGGTCACCGGTCTGGAAGCCGTGATTGGCGTCTGCGAGGATAATAATATACCCTTTTTCCCGGCAGATGAGCCTTCGATTGAGCGCGGGGGAATCGCCGCCTATGGGTTCGATTATTACGATATAGGCGTGCAAACAGGCAAAATGATTGCCCGGGTACTGAAAGCAGGCTCGGCCAACAATATCAAGGTAGAAAAAGGAGAGATTATCAGCCTCTCCATTAATACCGCGGCCGCTGAGAGTATGGGTGTAACCATTCCCCAAAACCTGATCGACAAAGCCGCCGTTAACTACGGGGAATAATTTCTCTGGCAATAAGCGCCAGGTTAATGGACAAACGTCACTCTCGTATTGCGGGAGGTAAGCACGCGTGGAAGCGATAGGCAACCTGCTGACTATTTCTTTCTATGAAGGACTGGTATACGGCTTCGTGGCAATCGGCGTATACATTACCTTCCGCGTGCTTGCCTTCCCTGACCTCACGGTTGACGGCAGCTTCCCGCTTGGGGGAGCCGTGGCCGGTATCCTGATTGTCAGCGGGGCCAATCCCTGGCTGGCTACCCTGGCCGCTCTATGTGTCGGTCTGCTGGCCGGACTGGGAACGGCCCTGCTCAACACAAAACTTAGAATAAACGCCCTGCTGGCCGGTATTCTGATGATGGTCGGGCTTTATTCCATCAATCTTATGATTATTGGCCGGGCGAATATCCCGCTCCTGCGGGAGATAACCATATTTGACCAGGTAGCCGGGTGGTTTAATACAAATACCAGTCTCACTCTGGCGATTATTTTTGTCTTAATTATCGCCGCCATTATTCTTGTAATACTGAACTGGTTTCTGCGCACCGAAATCGGCCTGGCGCTGAGGGCAACCGGTCAGAACCAGCAAATGGTGCGCGGCCTCGGAGGTGATACCGATATGACGACAATTCTCGGGGTATCAATCTCCAACGGACTTGTAGCTCTTGCAGGAGCAATCATAGCCCAGAACCAGGGATTTACCGATGTGGGC
>JAZFUC010000162.1:0-5036 GCA_036446995.1 Dehalococcoidales bacterium
TTCAGGCTCATACCGTACTTCTTGACGGGATGGGTTAAGGCAAAGACGGGGCCCTGCTCCAGGCCGCCGGAACCCTCGGGTTCACCCAGGCCGCGGGAATGGCGGGTTACATCAGGCCGGGCGGCGCTTTCTATCCTCACCACCATCGCCCCGTAATAGGAAAGAAAATTAGCGTGGAAAGGGCCAACGCCTCCCCAGGTAAAGTCCAAAACCTTGAGTCCTTCAAAGGGTCTGTTTTCCATTTTTAACCTCTAATATCCGGTTTGTTCAGATAATCCGGCGCTGTTTCAGTATTATCAGGTCCTCGGCAGACAGGCCCAGCTCTTTCTCATAAACTTCTCCATTATGTTCCCCGATCAGGGGGGCCCGGAAGCGTATGCCGCAATCTCCCTCTCCCGGTTTAACAAAACCGCCGGGGTAAGTGATTGTGTCGTTTAATTCGGGGTGTTCAATCTCTCTCCAGAAACCCCTTTCCACCAGCTGGGGGAACTTTAACTGGTCTTTGGGAGTAAGCACCGGCGTCAGCTGGATACGCCTCTGCAAAGCCCCGTCACTGAGCTCCATCTTGGTGTACATGGCGAAAAATTCGTGGAGGGTCCGTCGTACCTGTTTCACATCCTCAACAGTATAATAACTCCAGTCCTCATTCTCCCAGTCAAAACTTCCCAGTATACCGGGGTCGACGCCGGATTCTTTTATCCATTCGACCAAAGTGGTATTTGCTTTAGCGAACCCGGTACCGAGCCAGAAAGTGTAGGCAACATCGCCGTCTTTGCATTCCCACAAAAGAGGTAATTTAATGGTGCCGTCTTTGGCTATTATATTTGAGCGGTCTCTGCCCTCCCGGGTGGCAATTACCTGCTGCATCGCCCAGGGTACTTTTGTTTCCACCGAAATAGCAAAACAGAGACCCTGCTGGGTCGACGAGTCGACCTGCTGACCCCGGCCGGTGGTATGGCGATTGAAGAGGGCTATCATCGTGCCGACTGCCGCGTTGGCGGCCCCCAGCAGGTGGCCGTGGGGATAGCTGGGAACGAGGGGAGGGCGGTCAGGTTCACCGGCGATAAACATATAACCGGACAAAGCCCAGACAGCGATATCCCGGTCATTAAAGTCTCTGTAAGGGCCTTTCTGCCCGAAACCGCTGATAGAGGTCATCACAATACCCGGGTTAATCCGGCTGAGCACTTCATAACCCAGCCCCAGTTTATCCATATGTCCCGGGGCAAAGGATTCTATGACAACATCGGCGGTCTTGACCAGCTTTCCAAATATCTCCCGGCCGTCTACCGTTGTTATGTCAAGTGTTATCCCCCGCTTGTTGGCGTTGAAGGCAAACCAGTAGAGGCTTTTCTCAGAATCAGCAATGTCATGGTAAAAGGGGCCTATATTCCGTGAAGGCTCGCCCCCCGGGGGTTCAATTTTTATTACATCGGCCCCAAGGTCACCGAGCGCCCGGCCGCAGAGAAATCCCTTCTCATTAGTCAAATCAAGAACCCGGTAACAACTAAGCATAGGGCGATTCTCCTTCAATCCATGGTAATCTGCGGTTCAGTTCAATCTTGTTGTTAATAATCGGTCTCCTCGCGGTCGGTTATTAATCGCCGGGTACCGGTAAGGGCATACCTCCGCCCACGTAAATCCGGTCTCCGGTGACAAACCTTGAAAGTTCCGAAGCCAGGAACAGGGCCGCCCCGGCAATATCTTCAGGAGTCCCTACCCGCTTCATAGGTATCATTTTACTACCCAGTCCGTCAATCAAACCATCCCTCTCCGGTCCCCGGGGAATATAGACATTCATAAAGTCCGTGTTAACGATACCGGGCAGGATGGCGTTTACACAGATATTAGAACCGGCCAGTTCAACGGCCACATCATAAGTCAGCCCCAGGACGCCCGCTTTAGCCGCCCCGTAATGACACATGGGGGCCGCCGGGAAAACAGCCGCCAGAGAGGAGATATTAATAATCTTGCCGTACCCTTTTTCCTTCATGTGAGGCACAACAGCCTGGGTGCACAAGAAAACACTTTTCAGGTTTATAGCAATCGTCTTATCAAATTGTTCTTCCGGAATATCAACAATTGAGCCCGTCGGGGGCCCGGCTCCGGCGTCATTGACCAGTATATCCACTTTCCCGAATTTCTCTATCACTTTACCGACCATACTCTGCACCTGCTGCTTGTTGGTGACATCACACTGGACGGCCAGCCCGCCTACTCCTGCCTCTTCCAATTCCCCGACAGTCTTGTTAGCCTCGTCGATGAGTAAATCGGCGATGGCCACAGAGCAGCCTTCCTGGGCAAACTTAAGGGCAATACCTCTGCCGATTCCCCTGGCGCCTCCGGTGATGATGGCAACCCTGTCTGAAAGCAACATATTTTCTCTCCTTTAACAGTACCTAGTTAGCGGGTGACTAGCTGTGAATATTCAGGCTTTCGATATCTGTTTAATGCTCAAACATTATCACATTACGGAGCGCTTCTCCGCTTTCGACCGCCCCTATCGCCTCATCAATCTTTTCCAGGGGATACCGGGCGGTAATAAGTTCATCCAGCTTAAGACTGCCGGCCTGATACAGGTCCACCAGACGGGGGATATCTACTTTCAGGTTAGTCGACCCCATAAAGCCGCCTGTCAGCACTCGCTCCGAGGCGATGAATTCAAAAGGAGAAATGGACAGTGTGTCTTTCATCAGGGGCAGTCCCACGATAACGGTGGTCCCCCGGTTGCCGGACATGGAAAAACCCTGATGGATGGCGGCAACGCTCCCGACGGTCACAAATACATAATCCGCCCCCCTGCCGGAGGTTAATTTCTTGACTGCTTCAATGGCGTCGTCCTGTCCGGCGTTAACCGTATGGGTCGCCCCGAAAGTACGGGCGGCTTCCAGTTTGGCGTCAAGGACATCTACGGCAATAATGGGGTAGGCCCCTGAGAAGGCGGCTCCCTGTACCGCATTTAGTCCAACCCCCCCGGTTCCCACTACAACAACGCTGCTCATCGGCTTGACCCGGGCGCGGTTAACCACTACGCCGAACCCTGTTATGACCCCGCAAGCCAGCAAGGCCGCCCGGTCCTTGGGCATATCGTCCGGAATCCGGACTACCTGGGATTCATCGACAAGGGCGTATTCGGCGAACCCGGCAACATTACCCTTTGGTATTAACGGCTGTCCCTGCTTATTATGCAGATGGGCTTGGCCGTTCGGTTGAAAACGGGATTCGCACAGGTGGGGCATCCCGGTAACGCAGTAAAAGCAATTTCCGCATGATTTTAAAAGGGTAACAACAACAGAATCACCGGGTTTTACCGACCTGACGTTTGTTCCTACTTCTTCCACATATCCGGCCGATTCGTGACCGCCTACGAAAGGCAAATCCCCGCCGAGCTCCCCCTTGATGTCATGAATATCACTATGACACAGGGCTGTCGCGGAGAGACGCACCTTTACTTCGCCTTCCCCGGTCGGTCTTAAATCAATCTCTTCTATCACCAGTGGTTTATTAAATTCGTAACAGACTGCGGCTTTCATGATGATTTCCTTTTCTTAGATATTATTATCAGGTTTCCGGGCCATCGGGCTATTATTCCGTATTTTACAGGGCCTATTGCTGCCTGAGTATAAGGCGCTGCCTGATAAGTCGTGCCCCTAGTTTATTGCCCCTTAAAGAGCCTGTCAACAGTCCTGTATTTTTAAGACTGTTAGAAATCTTAGGGAAAGGTATAGGAATAACAAAACGTCTGGCGCATCAAGCGCCAGACGTTAAAATATAGGCTACCCGTGGTAACCTGAATATTCAGGCTACAATTCCCCTGGATTTAGTTACCACTGGACGAACATCGGCATGACAACATGGATGTAGTTATCCACTCCTTCCGGGCGGATTACGCCGGGGCTGGAGGGGTTGGTTGTCTCCAGGGCCACTTTTGACTCGCGGATTACGCCGAGCACGTCAATCAGGTATTTGCCGTTGAAAGCAATCTTGGATTCCTCGCCCTCAACAATAGCGTCTATCTCACCGACATCATCTCCTATCTCTTCGGAGCGGGCGGAAATGGTCAGCTTGCCCGGGGCCGGTTCACTGCCCGGGGTAACCACCAGGCGGACAATACCGCTGCCGTCACGGGCGAAGATGGAGGCCGTCCTGGCGGCTCTCAGGAACTCGGGTACATCAATTATCACCTTGGTGGTGTGGCTTTCAGGAATAAGCTGGGCGTACTTGGGGAAAGTACCCTGTATAAGCTGGGACACCAGCTCGATATTCTTCAGGCGGAACATAGCCTGGCTTTTAGCGGCATTTATAATTACTTCAACCTTCTCTTCCCCATCCGCCATCATCCGGCTTAACTCGGTCAGAATACGGGCCGGGATAATCACTTCCGTTGACTCGCTAACCGGGTTGGATAGAGGCAGCTTGTAAACCGCCAGCCTGAAACCATCAGCCGCGGCCAGGGTAAGCTGGTCATTTTCAAACAGGGCGTCAACACCGGTGAGCACGGGGCGGGACTCCTCGGAGGCGGCCGCAAAGGCCACCTGGTTGATTGCCTGGCGGAATGATTCCACATCCAGAGAGGTGACAATACCCCCGTCAACGGAGGGGATGGGGGGAAATTCATCAGCGTCAACTCCGCTTATCCGCGCTTCAAAACGGGCGCATTTCAGGCCGAGTGTCTTGGTCTGGGGTGAGAGGCTGATATCAATGGTATCTTCCGGCAGAGAGTTAACAAATTCGGTCAGCAGGCGGGCCGGCACCGTAATCGCTCCCTCCTCTTCCACCTTGGCCCCCACCCAGTAACTGATGGCCATCTCCAGATTGGTGGCTACCAGCTTCAAACGGGACTGGTCAGTGACCAGAAGAACATTATTTGTAATGGGCAGGGTGGTCCTGGCGGCCACCGCCCTTCCGACTATTGCCAGCCCCCGGCTAAGGTTCTCCTGAAGACATGAAACCTTCATGATTAATCCTCCAATGTTAATTATGGCGTGGTGTAGTATATACCAAACAAGCCCTCATATTCAAGACAAGATAACCCC
>JAZFUC010000163.1:0-6211 GCA_036446995.1 Dehalococcoidales bacterium
ATGGGGAGCCGTTAAAACGGTCCCTAAAATCAGTAATCCGAGGAGCCTGAAAATTCCTACCCAGCCCGTGTAGCCGATGATTCCCTGCCCGAATTTGCCTCCCAGGCTAACTCCGGCCAGAGTCCCTTTTCCCGGGATGAAAGAGAATATTCCCCAAATAAACAAAATGAAGGCAACAGCCCCCAGCCAGCGGTTAGTGCGGCGGGTTAAAGATTGCAGCTTCTGCTGCAAGGCCATCACGGCCAGGGTAATGACAGCTAGAAAAATAAAAACCAGACCCCAGCCGAACAGCCTGGCGGTACTGGTGGCAACATTATCTGCCCAGGCGGTGATGGCCGTCCACTGCCAGATAAGAACGGCAGTGACTATAACCAGCAGTAAAAACCGCCAGACCGGTTTCCTGGTCAGGAAACGGAAAAAGCCTATCAAGCTGAGACCACTTCCCCGGTTTCTTCCCAACCTGCCTGTATTGT
Organism: Dehalococcoidales bacterium; assembly: GCA_036446995.1. Taxonomy (GTDB): domain Bacteria; phylum Chloroflexota; class Dehalococcoidia; order Dehalococcoidales; family UBA2162; genus JAZFUC01. Next base: position 474 of record JAZFUC010000163.1, read on the forward strand.
CAGACTTCCTTCCGGCATATTACTCCCCTTAATCCGGTAATATTATACCCTAACCATAAAAGGAAGTATCATCGGTCGGCGCCGAGTTTGCTTGTAATAGTAATTGGACAGGACGTCTTTGACCTTGGGGTTGATAAAACCCCAGTCAGACGGCCGGTTGCCGCCGTGGTCCAGTGACTTGGCCACCAGGTCACGGCTTTCTTCCATCATATCCTTGGATTCAGTCATATCGACGAAACCCCGTGAGATAATATCCGGACGACTCACCAGCTTGCCCGTCTGACGGTTGATAGCGATAATCACAATTACAATGCCGTCCTTTGAGAGCATTTTTCGGTCGCGGAGTACCACGGAGCCGATATCGCCCACGCTCAGGCCATCCACGTATACGTCACTATAGGAAACTTTACCGGTTTTCCTGCCGGTCTGGGGATTAATCTCAAGGACATCTCCGTCTTCAAGGACGAAGATATTATCTTTTTCAATGCCGATTGATTCGGCCAGGCTGCCATGGTGGCTGAGGTGACGGTATTCGCCATGGACGGGTACGAAGAATTTAGGTTTAGTCAGGGTAAGGATGAGTTTGAGTTCTTCCTGGCTGGCGTGTCCGTGGACATGTACCGGAGCTACCTTATCGTACAGCACTTTGGCTCCCTGCTTGAACAGCGTATCTACGGTTTTGTTAACCAGCCCTTCGTTGCCCGGCACCGGACTGGCTGAGATAACCACAGTGTCACCCTTGATAATATGAATTTGACGATGGTCCTGGTTGGCTATCCGGACCAGGGCGGATGTCGGCTCTCCCTGGCTGCCGGTAGTAATAAAGACGATTTTATTATTGGGCAGGCCGCGCAGTTCATCTATCCGGGCCAGCACACCGTCAGGCGCGTTAAGATAGCCCAGTTCCAGGGCCATGTTGGAGGTATCGGTCATACTGCGGCCGACAATACAGACGCGGCGGCCGTGCTTGACTGCGGCATCGATAACCTGCTGGACGCGGGAAACCAGTGATGAAAAAGTGGTTACGATAACCCGGCCCGGCGCTTCCGCGATAACCCGGTCCAGACTTTCACCAACGACTCTTTCCGAAGGCGTGTAGCCGGGCACTTCGGCATAGGTTGAATCAGAGAACAGCAGTAATACTCCCTTTCCCCCCAGCTGGGCCAGGTGTGACAGGGCCGTCGGCTGGCCTCCGGTCGGTGTATAATCAAGCTTGAAATCGCCGGTGTGTATCACCGTGCCTATGGGGGTTTCAATTATTAAACCTGACGCGTCAGGTATGCTGTGGCAAACCGGATAGAACTCGACACTGAATTTGCCCAGGGTTATTTTTTGCCCGAAAGGCACATCCTGAATTTTAGCTGCGGCCAGCGCCTTGCGTTCTTTCAGTTTGACTGAGATTAAGCCTTTGGTCAGTTTGGTGCAATATACCGGCACATTAAGCTGGGGAAGCAGGTAAGGCAGGCCCCCGATATGGTCCTCGTGACCGTGGGTCACCACAATACCCCTCACCTTTTCCAGGTTCTCCAGCAGATAACTGATATCCGGTATAACCAGGTCTATACCCAGCATTCCCTCTTGAGGAAACATAAGACCGCAGTCAATAACGATTATATCGTCCTGGTACTCCAGGGCCATCATGTTTTTGCCTATTTCACTTAATCCGCCCAGCGGAATTATTTTTAGTTTTGGTTTAGCCATTTAAAATTATTGGGTACCTCTTTAATTACTATATTTACGGTTGATAAAACCGCATCATTCTCTTTTTCAGTTAGCCGTTGTTACCAAACAGATTGAGCTGCTGCGCTTCGGGTTCCGTCTCCGTTGGGGTTAATTTATCGATCTCTGCCAGCAAGGCGGGTATCTTCAGCATATCCGCCCCGATAGTCTGGCGCAGGGCATTCTGGTGCAGGGCCGCCGCCGGATGGTACATGGCAAAATAGATAACACCGTCCCGCTGCTGGGCCGTGCCGTGAATTTTGCTGATGCTAGAACCGGGGAAAAACATCGACATGGAAAAACGGCCGAGGGTTACAATCATCTTTGGATTGATTATCTCTATCTGGCGGTCCAGCCATGGACGGCAGTTGCTTATTTCTTCCGGTAACGGGTCCCGGTTGCTGGTGGGGCGGGATTTAATCACATTGGTAATATAGACAGTCCGGCGGTCCAGGTTTATGGAGGCTAAAAGCTCATCAAGGAATTTACCGGCCGCACCGATGAAGGGACGCCCCTGCTGGTCCTCATGCCACCCCGGCGCTTCCCCGATGAAAACAATATCCGCGTCCTCCGCCCCCTCACCCGGCACTGATTTGGTTCGAAATTTAGCTATTTCACACTTCTGACATAGTGCTATCTCTTTATCAAGTTCAGTCAGAGCTGTCATTTCTTTTCAGTAATCCGAACAGGTTTTGTGAACCAGCCTTTCGGGTATAATATCACGGTGAATATGTCAAGTCAATTTGAGAGTGGTTTTTTAACCCTGTTTTTGCACTATTCTGTTTTCCCCATCATTGACAGTATAAAAGGGGTAGTTGTAGACTTCATCAGGGAGGAGAAATGAGCTTTTTAAGTGAGACTGACCCGGAAATAAATGAAGCCCTGGGCCTCGAAGAAAAAAGGCAAGGGGATACGATAAACCTGATCGCTTCGGAAAACTATCCCAGTCGAGCGGTCATAGAGGCGCAGAATTCTATTCTAACCGCTAAATATGCGGAGGGTTATCCGGCAAAACGATATTACGCTGGTTGTGAAAATGTGGACAAGGTTGAGCGTCTTGCAATAGACCGGGTGAAAGAACTTTTTCGGGCCGAGCATGCTAACGTACAGCCTCATGCCGGGTCTCAGGCAAACATAGCGGTCTACTTTGCCTTGTTGGACTACGGAGATACCGTCATGTCTATGAAGATGGCTGACGGAGGCCACCTCACCCACGGAGAGAAAATAAACTTTTCGGGTCGGTCATACAATTTTATCAGATACGGAGTCAGCCGTGAAACGGAGAGAATAGATTTTAAGGTACTGGAAGAACTGGTTTTGGAACACCAGCCAAAATTAATCGTTACCGGGGCCAGTGCTTATCCCCGAATCCTTGATTTCGAGCGGTTCCGATATGTTGCCGACCTTGTCGGGGCCAAGCTGATGGTTGATATTGCTCACACGGCCGGTATGATTGCTGCCGGACTACATCCGTCTCCAATTCCTTATGCCGATGTCGTAACCTCCACTACCCACAAAACACTGCGAGGTCCCCGCGGCGGGTTTATTTTGTGCCGTAAAGAGCTGGCATCTGCCATAGATTCCGCCGTTTTCCCCGGAACTCAAGGCGGCCCCTTTATGCATATGATTGCGGCCAAGGCGGTGGCTTTCCGTGAGGCCATGCAGCCGGAATTTGTCAAATACCAGCAGGCTACCCTGGATAACGCGCTTGCCCTGGCTGAGGAATTGAAACGCCTGGACATGTACCTGGTATCCGGAGGGACAGACACTCATCTGCTGTTAATAAATCTGATCGACCTGGGAATAACGGGTAAACAAGCAGAAGAGTCCCTGGAAAGGGCCGGTATCGTGACTAATCGTGACCCCATTCCGTTCGACCCTCTTAAGGGACGGATAACCAGCGGCATCAGACTGGGGACGCCGGCCGTAACCAGCCGGGGATTCGGGGCTGATGAAATGAAACAGGTCGCTTCATTAATCGTAAAGGTAATTACCAATCCGGATGACGGGGAGACCGGGAACCAGGTTCGGGAGGAAGTCAGCCGGATATGCGCCCGGTTTCCAATGCCGGGAATCCGCAACTGACTTCAAGCCTACAACTGGTTCGGCCGCTCCAATGGCGGCCTGATAACCGGGGACTGCCCCCAAGGTGTGTTCGGATGGATGTAACTGACGAGAAACGGCCCGTTTTTGAGATTATCCTGGCTGAAATTAACAGGGAAAGGCAGGATGACCGGCCTTTCGTTATCGGAATAAACGGGATAGACGGCGCTGGGAAAACCAGTTTGGCTGCCTTATTTGAGCGGTTCCTGGTTTCACAGGGGTATAAAACACAGGTAATCGCCCTGGATGATTTTCGCAATCCGCAAGCTCACAGATATGCAGGCGATGACCGGGCCGATAACTACTTTAACAAAAGCTTTGCCGTTGAGACCATCATAAATGAGCTGCTTATTCCGATTCACCGGGGAGGCAGTTTCACCACCGAGTTGACCCTGCTCGACCTGAATACGGACAGCTACGATATAAAAAAGCGGTTTTCATTCAACTCTGCTACTTTAGTCATTTTTGAAGGGGTTTTTCTTTTCCGGAAGGAGTTGGCCCCCTATATTGACTTCAAAATCTTTCTGGATATTCCATTTGAGGAAAGTAAAAAGAGAGCCCTGCTCAGGGATTCCCGTCTTGGGCAGGAAGGTCTGAAAAAATATGACGAGAAATATCTGCCCGCCCAAAAGAAATATCTGGTTGAGTACCCGCCGGCCAGGGTGGCCGATTTAGTTATCGATAACACGGACTGGCAACACCCCCGGGTCAGGACGTTGGGCTGACCTTTGCTGCTGGCTGGTATTTTCCCATCGCCTTATCCCGGTTAGACTTTTTTAGTAGTCAGCGTTCGGCCCTCTCCCTGGAATGTTCCCACCCTCTCCTTAAGAAGGGGATAAAGGGGGTGAGGTTTGGCGGTGATAGTGATATAATAGTTCAGGAAAATACCGAATAAAGAGGGAGAGCAGAATTGAACGAATTGAAAGTATTCAGCGGTAATGCCCACCCGGGTCAGGCTAAAGCAGTAGCCGATTATCTGAAAATACCGTTGGGCAATTGTGAGGTATTTGAGTTCAGTAATGAGAATATCTTTGTCCGCATCCTGGATAATGTCCGTGAGCGGGATACTTTTATCATTCAACCTATCTGTTCTCCGGTAAACAAGAACCTGGTTGAACTGCTGATTATGATAGACGCACTGAAAAGAGCATCAGCCGGACGCATCACGGCCGTTATGGCCCAATATGCTTACGGCCGCAGTGACAGGAAAGACCAACCCCGTATACCGATAACCGCCAGACTGGTCGCCGACTTGCTGACCGCTGCCGGGGCTAACAGAGTCTTAACAGTGGACCTGCATTCGGCCCAGATACAGGGGTTTTTTAACATTCCGGTTGATGAACTAACTGCCCTTTATATACTCAGTGATTACTTTGAAAAGAGGAAACTGCAAGACATGGTCGTGGTAGCAGCCGATTTCGGTATTTCAAAACGGGCCCGGGATGTGGCCGCTCGGCTTAATGCTCCGCTGGCTATAATTGAACAGAGACGCGTTGATAACGCTGATAATAAAGAAGCTCTTAATATCATAGGGGACGTGAAGGGTAAGGCGGCTTTAATTTTTGATGACGAGATAACCACGGGCGGGACGCTGACCAATGTTGTGTCCGTTATCCTGGAGCGGGGAGCCAGGGAAGTATACGCCTGTGCCACCCACCCCGTGTTTTCCGGTCCGGCCATTGAGAGAATAGCTGCCAGTCCGGTGAAAGAGGTGGTTGTTACCGATACCGTGCCGATTCCGGCGGAGAAAAAACTAGATAAAATTACCGTGCTGCCGATGGCCCCCTTACTGGGGGAGGCCATCTCTCGTATCCACAGCGGGCAGTCTATCGGAGCGCTTTTTAATAACAGGTGAGGGATTTTAAATAATGTTGAAATGGCTGGGTAAACTGGTCGATTCGAACGAAAAAGAACTG
>JAZFUC010000164.1:0-2468 GCA_036446995.1 Dehalococcoidales bacterium
GAGGAATCGGCTACCCTGGAAGAGGCCAAGCGCCTGAACGAACGGGCCGTTCACCGCTGCACCGGGCTGTGTATCGAGACAAGGCCCGATTGGTGCGGACCGGAGCAGATAAAGAGGATGCTGGATTTCGGGGCCACCCGGGTGGAGATGGGTGTCCAGACACTGGATGATGATATCTATAAGCTGGTCAACCGGGGCCATACGGTGGAAGATGTTGTCACGGCCACCCGGCTTCTCAGGCAGAGCGCTTTTAAGGTTCATTATCACTGGATGCCGGGACTGCCCGGTTCGACGCCGGAAAAAGACCTGGAGCTTTCCGGAAAGTTATTCAGTGATGACCGCTTTAGACCGGACGGACTGAAGATATATCCCACCATGGTGGTTGAAGGCACTCAGCTGGAACAGTGGTACCGGGACGGCCGTTACCGGCCTTACCCTGATGAAGAGATGACCGACCTGGTGGCGGACATCAAGGCCATCGTTCCCGGGTACGTCAGAATCTCCCGGGTGTTGCGGGATATCCCGGCCGGGTATATAGTCGGCGGCCTGAAGGACTCCCTGCGGGATGTGGTGAAACTGAGGATGAAGCGGGCAGGCAGGGAATGCAGGTGCATCCGCTGCCGGGAATACGGCCACCGGGCCCGGGCCGGCTGGGAAACAGGGGAGCCGCGCCTGGTCCGGCTGGACTATGAGGCATCCGGCGGCCGGGAAGTATTCCTTTCTTTCGAGGATGATAAAGATACACTGTTCGGACTGCTCCGGATGCGGATTCAGCCGGAGCCGATACCCGGTCTTTCACTCCGGACAGTTCCCGGTTATGCCCTGATAAGGGAGCTGCATATATATGGACCTGAAGTGCCCCTGAAGCAGCAGAACCCGGCGGCGGCCCAGCACCGGGGCCTGGGGAAAAGGCTGCTGGCCGAAGCGGAGAGGATTGCCCGGGAAGAATTCCGGGTCCCCCAAATGGCCGTCTTAAGCGGAGTGGGCGCCAGGGACTACTACAGGGCAGAGTCCGGCTATACCCTGCTGGGGGATTACATGGTTAAGGGCCTCTCTGAAACTTAACTGCTTAAAAAACTAACCTTTTCCTTTTTTATCCGTTATACTAAGTAGTCGCCTGCCTGGGTAAAGGGAACAAACGGGGAGGAAAAGGCCTGATGTTAATACTTTTTGGCCGGGCAGATAATACCTTTGGTATACATAAAAGCTTGACAAACAAGGATTTTATGATATGATTATGACAACATCGCTTGCCGGATGGCAGGTAATATTTACAAAAGGGGGTGATGCTGTGCCTGAAGCCCGTAAGGGGAAGGGTCTCTGGCAGACTCAAAAATGGATCGGAAATTTACCTGGTTTCCATAATTAAACGGAGGGGATAAGTCCCCTGCGGATTTATTTGTGGAGATATATGTATAACATAATTCTAAGGAGAAAAAAGGTCGAATAATGAAGAAAAAAATATCTAAAATATTAGGCGTGGCAATAACTATAACTATGCTTGCCAGTCTGATGATAGTAGCGGCCCCCGCCTCGGCGGCTGACCCGCTGGTATGGAACGGGGAGTTTGGTCCTGGTGGCGTTCCCACATATACCCGTAATGCCGGCAGTAACATGGTCGATTTTGCAATTGGCTTTGACGGGTTAACCATCTACGCTGTCGCAGGAGGATCAGATAACTTCACCTACAAATCAGCCGATGGGGGCAATACCTGGTCGAAGTTAACCACGAATTTTGGGTTCGCCCCTGTCACAGTCGCGGTTGCCCCTGACGACGTCGATATGGTAGTTGTGGCTAACACGTCGGGAGCGGTTTATCTCTCCACCAATGGTGGGATTAGCTTCTCCAACTTGAACCAGTCGATTGTCACCAACATCTTTGCTCTTGCCATCTCTCCGGCCAGTTCAGCGCTCCACTATATTGTGGCAGCTGGTGACGATGGCGCGAGTAACTCAGCTATCTCCTATTTTAACTTCGGGGCGACGCTTCCTGTGTGGACAAACGCCCAGTCAGGAACGGGCTGGACTGGCACAGATCCTGTTGGTGCGACGGCTATCCGCGCGGTAGCGTTCTCGCCGGCTTTCGCCTCTGACAAGGTTATGCTTATTGTCAGCGAGAACAGCACTACTAAAGCGCTGCTGGAAGTTGCCAGTTTTGCCTTTACGGCCTGGAATACTGAAGCCGGTTTCTCCGGATATCCGGCGACCATCTTAGCCGAAACTGGTATAGGCCCTCTAAATTCGGCAACACTGGACCTGGCGCCGACCTATCTGGGAGCTGACGAGGCTGAACGCCTGGTCTTTGTAGGACTTGCCACTCCATCTGGCACTTATCCGGGCGGTGCGTATCGATTCAATAATACTACCAAGGTAACGCTGTTAACGACCGTAGCTGCCATCCGCAGTGTGGCCTTTGACGGGACTAACCTGGTAGCCGGCGCTTATGCGTCGAATTGGGTTTACCGCTC
>JAZFUC010000165.1:0-2352 GCA_036446995.1 Dehalococcoidales bacterium
GGGTAGGCATCCGCCGTTTCTTTTCGATAACCACCATATAGTCGACAAGTTCAAAGGGCGGTTTGTAGTCTGGCCTGGCCCGGTGGACCAGCAGTTCAAACGATGCCTCGGCATTCTCATACTGGAAGCCGTGACTCTCCAGCTGCTTGACCTGGTTCAGTAATGCCTTCGTTTCGGCCCCTCGGGGAGCCAGGTCGATACCCATCTCTTTGGCTTTGGAGGTTATGTTGCGACTGCCGGAGAGCTCGGATACCACCGTTCTCTGGCGGTTGCCGACTTTCACGGGGTCGATATGCTGATAGGCGTCCGGCCACTTGATAATCCCGTCCATATGGTAGCCCGCTTTGTGGCTGAAAGCGCTGTTGCCCACATATGGAGAGTAGGGGTCCGGTACCAGGTTGGCAGCCTCGCTGACGTAATGTGAAACCTCGGTCAGGCGGGCCAACTGCTCATCAGTAACGCAATCGATGCCCATTTTCATCTTCAGGGCGGGAATGATAACGCTGAGGTTAGCGTTGCCGCAGCGCTCGCCGTAGCCGTTGATGGTGCCCTGGACCTGGGTTACCCCGGCCTGGACGGCAATAAGTGTGTTAGCAACGGCCATCCCGCCGTCATTATGGGTATGAATCCCCAGCGGCACTTTGGTGGCTTTCTTAGCCGCCTCCACTGCCCTGGTCACTTCACCGGGCAGGGCCCCGCCGTTTGTATCGCAGAGCACCAGGCAGTCCGCCCCGGCTTCTGTAGCGATTTCCAGACACTTGAGAGAATACTGAGGGTTTGACTTAAAGCCGTCAAAGTAATGTTCCGCATCCAGGAAAACAGTCAGTCCGTTATCCTTCAGGTATCTGACGGAGTCCGCTATCATACCCAGGTTTTCTTCAAGGGTGGTATTCAGGACCCGCTCCACCTGTAAATCAGAGGTCTTGGCTACCAGGGTAGCCACAGTCGCCCCCGTATCAAGCAGCATGGTCAGGTTGGTATCATCTTCCGCTTTCAGCCCAACCCGCCGGGTGCTGCCGAAGACGGCAATTTTGGCTTTTTCCAGAGTAAGGTCCCGGACCTTCTCAAAAAATTCGGCATCCTTCGGATTAGAGCCGGGCCAGCCGCCCTCTATATAGTGAACGCCCAGTTCATCCAGTTTTTGGGCAATATGAAGCTTGTCCACCAGGGAGAATGATATACCTTCACTCTGGGCTCCGTCACGCAGGGTAGTGTCATAAAGCTGAACGGCTGACAATTATCCGCCTCCCACCATTCCGGCAATCAAATCTCCCATTTCCCTGGTGCCTACCTTCTCCATACCTTCGTCCATTATATCATAGGTACGATATCCTTTATGTAAAACAGCATCCACGGCCGTTTCAACGGTCAGGGCTTCCTCGTTCAGTCCCAGCGAGTAGCGCAGCATCATGGCCACGCTCAGTATCATCGCCAGGGGATTGGCCATATTCAGTCCGGCCCGCCGGGGGGCGCTGCCGTGAATCGGTTCGTACATGCCGGGTATTTTCACCCCGTCTCTGGGCACTCCGGCCAGGCTGGCCGAGGGCAGCATACCCATCGAACCGGCCAGCATGGAGGCTTCATCGGTCAGAATGTCCCCGAAGGTGTTCTCCATCACCAGGACATCAAGGTATTTCGGGTTCTGGATAATCCTCATGGCGCAGGAGTCAACCAGCATGTGCTCCAGTTCTATATCGGGATAGTCTTTAGATGCCTCGATTGTGACCTGGCGCCAGAGGCGGGAGGACTCCAGCACATTGGCCTTGTCCACCGAGATTAATTTCTTGCCCCGGGTGCGGGCCAGTTCGAAACCCACTCTGACAATACGGTCGATTTCATACTCGGAGTAGACCATCGAGTCCACCGCTTTTCGGCCTCTGGAGGTCTGCCATGTCTTTTTTGGTTTGCCGAAATAGAGGCCTCCGGTCAGTTCCCGGATGAAGACCATATCGACTCCCTCGATAACTTCCGGCTTGAGGCTGGTGGAGTTGACCAGCATGGGGGAGACCTTGACCGGACGCAGGTTGGCGAAGAGTCCCAGCGCCTTCCTCAGGCCCAGCAGGCCATCCTCGGGGCGGGTTGGCGCCTGGGGGTCGTCCCATTTGGGACCGCCGACGGCCCCCAGCAGCACCGCCTGGGCGCTGCGGGATATTTTTAGTGTTTCTTTAGGCAGGGCGCTGCCCGTCTCATCGATGGCTATTCCCCCGATATGACCGTATTTCAGGTTAAACTGGTGACCGAACCTGCTGCCTGTTGCCTGCAGGACCTTTATCGCCTCGGTGGTTACATCAGGACCTATGCCGTCGCCCGGCAGGACTGCCAGATTGAATTTCACTCTATTTCCTCCTGTCT
>JAZFUC010000166.1:0-5564 GCA_036446995.1 Dehalococcoidales bacterium
TTTTTTTCTGCCTCCGACCCAGGCTGGCTACGGGTGTTTTATTCAATTAAATTTATAGTTGGAAATGCCTGAAAACAGGATAATTATCAAACTAATGCAAGGGCGGCTGGAGGATTAATCCTCCAGCCGCCCCGAATTCTCTGCCAGCCAAATTTTTGGCTTTCGATGTCAGATTTTACCTAGTACCCCATGGAGCTCTTCATGTCTTCATCGTACCAGATGTAATCTGCCCATTTGTTGATAGTGAAGTAACCCAAAGTGAGTTCACCTGAGTAGTCCTTCAGCCAGGGCCACCAGAATATGGAGGCACGGTAAGCCGGTCTGGGAATTGCGTAGGCCTGAGCAAGGACATATTTCATAATCTCCCTGTTCTTGGCCATGGCCGCGTCCAGATCGGTAGCCGCCAGGGTAGCCAGTTCCTTCGCCTCGGCGTTCAGGAACGGGTCGTCAACCATACTTCCGTTGCTCCTGCTCCCACCTGTGTACTGGAATGCCAGGTAGAAGGTGGATATAGGACCTTTGGCATCGGTCATCAAGGCAGGGTAATTCCTGGATGAGGCCAGAGCCCGATGAGCGCCCGTTTCCATGACATTAAGCTCCATGTCAATGCCAACTTTCAACCACATAGCTGCCAGCACTGAATAGTAATCAGCGTGTTGGCTCTGGATGGCTACTTCGGTTTTGAAGCCGTCAGGATAGCCCGCTTCTGCCAGAAGTTCCTTAGCCTTTTCGGGATTGTAGACGTAAAGTTCAGCAATCTCAGCCGGCATATCAGGGTCTCCAAGCGCGAGATAGGCCGCTTCGTAGGCTGAGTAATACTCGAACGGCCAGGTGAGAATTACGCCTTGCCCGTTGTTCAACTCGTCACGTATTGTATTAAAATCTGTCGCCAGCATCATTGCCTTACGAACCCGGATATCGTTGAAAGGCGCCTTGTCCGTCCTCATAAAAGTCGGACTGGTATCGAGGTAGCTTGCAGGTCCTTCCATCAGTTCCGGCACCTGTGATCTCAACAGGGCCGCATCCTCCCAGGAAATACCCGCTATCTGGTCAATCTTACCCGTCCTGATAGCAGCCAGCCTGGTCGAAGGGTCAGGCATAATGATGATATCAACACCATCAAGGTAAGGAAGCTGGTCTCCCGTACCGGGTCCCAACGGGTTGGTCTTGTAGTAGTTGGGGTTCCTGTCCAGCCGGGCTGAACCGGCCGCGACATAGTCTTTCAGTATGAATGCGCCGGAGCCGACTGCATTTTTCCAGTCAGCTGATTCTTCCGGAGTAACATCAGCCGGGAATATGTGCACAAAATCACCAAAACGGCTCTTGGCGGCAATCATTGCATCCAGGGGTACCGTCATACTGACTTGATACTTACCGGTTGCCGTTATTTCTAAATCTCTCAGTTGCGGATTAGTGCGATGAATATAAGCACGATCATCAGTAGTGACGTTTTGTAGTGATTTGACAACGTCCTCTGCCACTAGTTCACGACCGCCAACCCTGGCGCTTACCGCATTGTCAGTATCGAGGGACCAGTGCATCCCCGGTCGTATGTTGTAAACAATAGTCCCCTGGGAATTTTCCTCATCAATTGAAAACTCCCAACTCTCAGCTACGTAGCCGCCTTTATGAGAGAAAACATCAAAGTGAGCAGCCCAATCAGTCAGAGCTTCGCCATAACCGCCGGCGTTACCCTTGGTCCAGTCTCCACCCCAGAGGTCTTCATTAGTCAAGAAGAGAGTGGTGCCCTGTACAGCTCCCCAACCGATAACGTCATCAAAAGCTCCAATCTCCCTGTTTACAACGAGTCTGAGCCTGCCGCCGTATTGAGGCTGGTCGGATGATACCACTACTTCTTCTTGTTCCTCTTCCACCACTTTCTCTTCCGGTTCCTGTACCTGTTCCTTTTCTTCTCCGCCTCCCCCAACTTCTACCCCGGGTCCAACCGTGGTTTCTACCTCCGCTCCCCCACATGACACCAGCGCAAGGCTGAGCGCCATCAGGCAGCCTACAACCACCCATATCAGTTTTTTCCTCACTAGTTCCCTCCACTTCTTAAATATATATAAGCCCCGAATATCTCAATCCGGGGTACATCCGCCAAATCAGCCTCGGCCGTCTGGCCTTCCAGTTATGATTTTTTAAGCTATCACCTCCTTATATAAGGACAAAGTATAGCCTCAGGGCCCAGTTTTTGTAAAGCTAATAATTACCTGTAAATCACCGTAATCACCTCTGTTTTTAGTCATTCAAAAAAATATCGCAATCTACCTGTAAAAATGGCACGTTCAATGCAGTAAGAGCCATATTATAAGCATAATAATCCGGTCTCTGAATATGCCTGAAAGGCTAAAGGTGAGCGCAAACCCCCACCTTGACGCGGTTGTCTGCTTTTCCGGATGCCACTTGCGCCGGGAAGTAAGTAATGCTTTAATTCAGGATACCGAAATATCCTGTTAAGGAGAAGGAGGCACGGAATATGGCTGAAACTGAGACCAAATACGGAAAGTACTTTAATGAGTACGACCCTACCCTGTGGCCCACCGAGCGCCGCCCGGTAATGTCCCGGATGGAAGAAAGCGTGATGAAGGGCAGTCATTTTTACCTGGTGCACTGGATTGTGCCCGGTTTTGAGGCTCCCCTGGGTGATTACAAGATGGCTGGCCACCCACCCCACATCCATAAAGACGCGGAGCTCCTCTTTCATATCGGCTCGGACCCGGAAAACCCGATGGACCTGGGGGCGGAGGTGGAGATTTATATGGGGCCGGAACTGGAAAGGCATGTCTTTAGCCGGACCACCTGCATCTATATCCCCCCGAATTTCATCCACGCGCCCTGGCGTCCCATCAAGACAGTGAGGCCCTGGATATTCATAGAGGTCAACCAGGGAGCGTCACATACCGAGAAGTCCTTCCGGCAGGTGCTGCCCAAGGAGACCAGGGAGAGAATCGACTGGTCGACAAGATGGAAGGACGAGGGTTATTAGGAGGTAAATATGAGTTACACAATAACCGGGTCTTGCCTTAAATGCGGGATCTGTATAGAAGGCTGTCCAGAAGGAGCCATTATAGCCGGCGAGCGGATTGTGGAACCTGACGGACTGGTCCTCCAGGCAGTCAGCATAGCGCCGGATAAATGTACCGACTGCGCCATCTGCGTCTCCGAGGAATGGTGGTGCCCGGCCCAGGCCATCATCAAGGCCTAATCATTAAAATAAATAGCTTTATGTAAAGCGCTAACGGCAGGCGTCAGAGGGCTTTTTGGTAGATTTCCCTGACATCGTCATCGGTCGGATAACGTGGATTGGGCACAAAGAAGCGGTCCTGCTTCATAGCCTTTTCCACCATTCCGGGGATGTCATCAGCGGTTACTCCGTAGCTGCTCAGGCGGATCGAAATACCCAATAACTCCATCAGGTTTTCCAGGTACTCCACCAGTCGCTCCCCGGCTTCATAAACGGACAGGCCGTCCACGTTAAGGCCCAGTGTCCGGGCGATGGCCGCATATTTCCCGGGGCTGGCCTGGCGGTTATAATCAACGATGTAGGGCAGCATCACCGCGTTTGAGCGACCGTGGGACAGGTGATAATCCGTGCCCAGCGGATAGCTGAGGGCATGGTTGGCTCCCAGCCCGCCGCTGGCAAAGGACATTCCGGCCAGGGTGGCCGCCAGGGACATATTATATCTGGCCTCGATATTGTCCGGCTCGGAGTAAGCCGCGGCCAGGTTTGCCCCGATTAACCTTATCGCTTCCAGCGAGAGGATGTCTGAAAAGGGAGTGGCATTCATTGAAACATTGGATTCCACGGCGTGGACCAGGGCATCCGTGCCGCTGTCAGCCGTTACCCGGGACGGCATTGAGAGGGTGAGCCTGGGGTCCACTATGGCCACATCGGCCAGGGCAAAGTCACTGTAAATAACCTTCTTGACATGGTCTGTCTCATCCGTCACCACCAGGACCCTGGTAACCTCGCTGCCGGTGCCGGCCGTGGTGGGCATCAGTATCTTGGGCAGCCCGGCGGAGGGCACCACATCCGTGCCGATATAATCGTCTACCGAGCCTTCCAGAGTGGCCAACAGGGCTGTCCCCTTGGCTACATCCAGGGAACTGCCCCCACCGACTCCGATAATGATATCGTAACCACCCTCGCGGGCGGTGCTGGCGCCGTCATCGACATTTCTCAGCGGTGGTTCCGCTTCCACCCGGTCAAAGACCCCCGGGTCAAGGCCCGCTTCCCTGAGTGAGTTCAGCACCTCTTCAACCAGACCGGCTGAGACCACCTGTTTATCGGTAACCACCAGGGCCCGGCTGCCTCCCAGGTTCCTGGCCTCTTTACCCGCCTGGTTGGCCGAACCGAGACCGAATATCAGCTTATTAGGCGCGTAAAAGGAGCTGATTTTATCCGGTTTATAATATGTACTGCTCATAAAACTTTCTACCTTTACCTGCCGTGTATTATCTGAATGAAGGCAGACCGCCGATGCAAGGCGATTATATCAAATTGATAGTGACAACGCTACAGGAACAACTTCAGAATATTTTTTTAGCAACCGGGTACTCTATCATCAGCTGAAGCCTGTTTTGCTATTCTTCAAAACCCATTTCCCTTTGTTCCCCCTCTCTTGACGGTTCTATCCTCACCCCCTTGGTAAAGGGGCAAATTCAGCTTTGCAGACAACTTTCTTTGACATGCTCACATGCGGCTGTAGTATAATTCTTATTACTTCACTTTCAGGAAGAACAATAAACAGGGGGAGAATTATGACTGTAGAAACTACACCAAAAATTACACCCGGTGATGCCGAATGGCAGAATCTGACCCCGGATGAAAAGATGGACCTGCGTTTCGAAGCGTGGCGCTCCACCGAGGGAATTAACTTCGTCGATAAACAGGCCGAAGAGGACTACAATCTGCGCCTCTCCTGCCAGATAGACGCCATCCGCCTGAAAAAGACCCCCTACCGGGTGCCGGTAATCCCCAACATGGGGGCCTTCGCCACCACATTCTGCGGTTACACCCACAAGGAACTTATGTATGATGTGGACAAATGCATAGACGTAATGATGAGGTGCACCACCGAATTCCAGACCGATGGCCGTATCGCCGGTGGCGCCCTGCCGGCCAGGGTATATGATGCCGTGGACTTTAAGCTGTACAGCTGGCCGGGGCACGGTATAGCCGATGATGCCGACGGTGTGCAGTACGTTGAGGACGAGTATATGGGGCCGGATGAATACGATGCTTTAATCGCAAATCCGGATGAATACTGGCGGCGCACTTATTTGCCCCGGATAATGGGCTCACTGGAGGCCCTTAAAAAGCTGCCTAACCCCATCTTCGGCGCTTCGGCCACGGCCGCCATACCCAGTTCAATGTCCAGTTTCGGCCTGCCCGAGGTTCAGGCTGCCCTGAAGAAGGCAATGGAGGCGGGAGAGGCACAGCTGGAATGGGGGAAGCGGATGGGACCGGCCGGCCAGAAACTGAGCGAGATGGGCTATCCG
This sequence comes from Dehalococcoidales bacterium, assembly GCA_036446995.1. Lineage (GTDB taxonomy): Bacteria > Chloroflexota > Dehalococcoidia > Dehalococcoidales > UBA2162 > JAZFUC01. The sequence continues at coordinate 5,506 of JAZFUC010000166.1, forward strand.
GGCGGTTTCGGCGGCAGCGCCAGAGCTCCTTTCGACCTGATTGGCGATTCGATGAGGGG
>JAZFUC010000167.1:0-2767 GCA_036446995.1 Dehalococcoidales bacterium
TAGAGAGGGGCGAAGCCCCTCTCTAAAGTCTTCTCCCCCTCTCTTTTTCAAGGAGAGGGGGATCAAGTGGGTGAGGTTGATAAACAACCAGGATTGAGCAACACCTTTATTTCTATACAGATTGCTTTGCCCCGATTCTATCGGGGTCTGGCAGTGACATTAAAAAAGAACAGCCTTAGCCTTTTTTCCGCAGAAACAAGGCCAGACTTTTCAGTTTCCCCACCCCGCTCAGTGAACCGGCTATGGCCAGCAGGAGGTTGGTGATGATACCCCGGGGAAACTCCTTCAGGGACACCTTCCCATCATTTATGTAAAGTGAAAGCCGGTCCTCCCCGTCATCGATAAAATCCTCTTCGATGAGGTCGACCATTCCCTTGATGTCGTCCAGCGAGAACTGCCGGATATCCCTGTCCAGCGGTTCGTCGGTGGCGATGGCGATAAGCCCTTTGATATCGCTGAGGGGAGGGCCTATCTCCCGACGGTGCACCTCAATTTTGGGACCCTTGCCCTGCTTAAAACCCTCGGCAATGATGATGTCGTATTCCTCACCCAGGTATTGGGCCAGCCCCTCGGGCCCGGCATCGGCGGCGGCCGGCTTGATCAGCACCATCTGCTCCGGGGAACTGACTATGGTGGCCCGGCTGCCAGACTTAATGTGACGCCAGCTGTCCTTGCCCGGCTGGTCAATGGTGGCCCCGTGGGCAGCGTGCTTCATTGTAGCCACCCGGCGTCCCCTGGCCGTCAGTTCCGCCACCAGTTTCTCCACCAGGGTGGTCTTGCCCGAGTTCTGGGTGCCGATTATCGATATTATAGATGGCATTATTCTCCCTATCAGTTCCTGCCTATTCGTTTATTCATTAAGGTATGAGAGAAAACCGCCGCTGGCGTAAATGAGCTGACCGGTCAGCCAATGCGCCTGTTCCGAAGCTAGGAACACTATAACATCCGCCACATCCTCCGGTCGCCCGACTCTCTGAAGCGGAGTCTGTCCCACTATCCACTTTTCGTTTTCCGGAGTGATATACCCGGTCTGGGTAGCGCCGGGACAGATGACATTCACGGTAATACCGTATTTGCCCATCTCCTGTGCGGCTGACATACTGTAGGAAACAAGGGCCCGTTTGCTAGCCGCGTAACTCACATTCCGTGAATGTGCTAATACGGTTGTCAGATTGATAATCCGACCCCAATTGGCCTTGCGTTGAATGTGACGCTGCAGATATTCCCCCATCATCAATGCGCCGGCCCGGGCATTTACGGCGAAATGCCGGTCGATACTTTCGGCATTAGTGAGGAATATTTCAGGCCTGGCACCGGTTACCGAGGCCGGATCGAAGGTCTCCAGAACGCAATGGGCGTGGTTATTAATCAGGATATCCACCGGGCCTAACTCTGTCTGGCAGATATCGAATAGTTTAGGGATATTGTCCGCCTGACCGAGGTCAAGCTCATGAGCCACAGCCGTTCCGCCGGCAGCACGGATGTCTTTCAGGACAACCTCACCCGATTGTTGTTGCATAGCTCGGTAGAGGGTATCGCCGGGCACGCCGGCCTTTCGCGCCTTCTCCAGTTCCTCCGGCGAGTAGGAGCAATCCTGCAAATAGTAGGCAATGAAGACCTTTGCGCCCTGGGCAGCCAGTGTTTGGGCAGTAGCGGCGCCTATTCCGCTGTTTGCCCCAGTGACAATAGCAACCTTGTCCTTAAGTTCTGTATCTATCATACTGCCCTACCATACCGCTTATTCCATCTCTGTCGCAACAAATCATCCGGTTAAAGACTGGCCCCGGTTTTCCTCTATTCTCGATTGCCGAATATTTCACTGCCCAGTCTCACCAGGTTGGCCCCCTCTTCGATGGCGACCCGGTAGGAGTTGGTCATCCCCATCGACAGGTACTTCATTTCGGCCCCGGGCAGTTCCAGTCGGCCGACCTGCTCGAAAAGTTTCCTGGTCTCCAAAAAATAAGGCCGGCAATCTTCCGGGTCGCCGGTCGCCGGCCCCATGGTCATCAGCCCCATCAGTCTGATACTGGAGTAAGCGGTTATTTCTCTGGCCAGCCCCTCCACCTGCTCGGGGAAGACGCCCCTTTTTTGAGACTCCCGGCCGCTGTTTACCTCAATCAAGATTGGCATCACCCGGCCGAGCCGGGAGCATCTTTTATCAATCTCCCCGGCCAGGGCGGTCGAATCGACTGTCTCTATCATATCGAATATCTCCACCGCTTTCCTGACCTTGTTTTTCTGGAGGTGGCCGATAAGGTGCCACTTGACCCCCTGGCCGATTTCCTGGCGGGCTTTTTCAGCCTCCTGGACGTAGTTTTCGCCGATAATGGTCACCCCGGCCTCCACCGCCTCCAGCACCTCCCGGGGCAGCCGTGTCTTGGCGGCGGCCATCAGCAGAACCCCGGCCGGCAATTCCTCCAGTACCCGGGTGACATTCTCTTTTATGCTCATTGCCTGTTTCTTTTCGTTACCTGTATCCAGCCCACTGAATTCTATCAGTAAACGGCTCCCTTTTCCAGATCAGGCCCAGCGCCATCTCTCTTGACTAATGCCCCGGGATGTATGAAAATGGGGCTGTCTCTTGGGGAATGTTCCCTACCGGCCGGTCAGGACGACCGGGCAGGAAAAGCCTAAAAATCGGGGCGTAGCGCAGCCAGGTAGCGCACCTGAATGGGGTTCAGGTGGTCGGAGGTTCGAATCCTCTCGCCCCGATACCTATTTAAGACCCGTCTGCTAACATTTTGCTAACATCCTGGATAGCTCCCCC
>JAZFUC010000168.1:0-6217 GCA_036446995.1 Dehalococcoidales bacterium
CCTCCCCGTTTTTGCCCTCACCGACCAGCCTCACGTAGCGGGCGACATCTATACCGGCCGGACAACCTGTCTGGCAGGGAGGTTCAGAATACTCTTCTTTATCCCTCAGGGCTCCGGTGGGGCAAATCTGGACGCAGGCGGTACAGAATTTACAGGCAGATTCCCGGGGACCGGGGCCGACCGAGCCGACCAGGACCCGGCCTTCATCATCAAAAACGAAGTCCAGGGCTTCAATTCCGCGCACTTCGCGGCAAACCCTGACACAGCGGGTACAGCCGATACAGAGGTTGTAATCCCTCTCAAACAGGGGCTCGTCACTGATAACCGGTATATCCTCAAAGATATAGCGGGGGGTCTCCGGCTTGATGCCCACGTATTCGGCCACCTGCTGGATTTCACAATTGCCGAACCGCCAGCAGCACCGTTCGTGCTCCGGCACATTCATCGAACAGGGGAAACGGGCGCATCCTTCTTTCTGGGCGCAGCCGAGACAGGCGTGGGGATGTTTAGCCATCTTCAGCATCAGCCTGTCCCGCTGGTATTCCTGCACCTCCGGAGTGACGGTGCGTATAACCATTCCCTCTTCTACAGGGGTATTGCAGGACCGGTGGAGGCCTTCTTTCCCCTCGATCTCAACAACACAGAGCCGGCAGCCTTCCCATTCAAGGCCGGCTTTCTGGTTCTCCAGCTTCAGCTGGCCACGGTAAACGGCTTCTGCCGGCTTTAAAGACTTCTGCGGGGAGAGGTCCGGGTGGGAACAAATATGGGGAATATATATGCCGGCCTGTTGGGCGGCGTCAATTATGGTGGTACCCTCTGACGCCGAATGTTCTACTTCATCGATAATGACTTTAACCATACTCATCCTCGGCTATCCGTCAGTGAGTAAAATGGCCAGGCTTATTTTTTACCGTAAACGAGTTTCCATCCTTCCGAATGGGAGATAGCCCCCGGCTGGCAGGCAGCTACACAGGGAGTTGGTCCCTCCCCGTAGCCGGGCTGGCAGGGAGCGCAGGTGTATTTTAACTTTTTACGCTCTCCGTCTACCACCTTGGCCACCGGTTCATCGCGGAAGGGGTCGTACTCATCATCGCCTACTTCAAGGGCGCCGGCCGGGCAAACCGTTACACAGGCGCCACAGCCATCGCACTTATCGGTATCGATAGCCAGAAACCAGTTCCCCGAACCGTCGTTAAAACCGTAGTTAGCAATCACTAATTCGCCTCTCAGGCTTTTCTGGCGCTCTGGACCCGGCCTCTTTCCAGCATGGCGTGGGCAAAAATGGCGGCCCCGGTAGCCCCGGCTATCTGGGTCTCAAAAGGGAGACCTTTGCCCCGCATCTTCTCGTCGCTCCATTCCAGTTCGGCGGTCCGGGTGCCCATTTCCTGGGCCAGCCGCCTGGTGACACCGATATTCTTGGCGATACCGCCGGTGATGGCGAATTTCTCTTCTATGCCGAGACGGTTAAGCAGCTCGACAATGCGGTGGGCCATCGCGGAACAGTAGGCGGCCATGATATCATTTTCCGGTGTTCCAGCCTGCAAAAGACCGACGACCTCGCTCTTGGCAAAGACAACGCAGGTGCTGCTTATCATGGCCGGTTCCTTATCAATCTGGTAGGAACGTTCCCCAATCTCCCAGACGGGAACGCCGATGAGGTCGGCAAATACCTCCATGCCCCGGCCGGTGCCGGCGGCGCATTTATCGTTCATCATAAACTTGATAACCTTGCCCCGGTCATCGATACGGATGGCTTTACAGTCCTGGCCGCCCATATCCATTACCGTCTTTACCTCCGGGCCGTACATATAGTTGGCCCCCCGGGCATGACAGGCTATCTCGGTAATCGTCTGCTGGGCCATCGGGACATTTACCCGGCCGTACCCGGTGCCGATGCAATAATCTATATTGTCCACTGTTATACCGGCCGGTTCCAGGGCCAGGTTCATTGCCTTACGGGCGCTTTCCGGACTGTCAGAACCGGTCCGCGTGTTGCTGTAAGCATACAGCTCGTTGTCAACCATAATGACCGATTGTGAACTGACCGAACCGATGTCCACACCGGCGGTGATATATTTTCCTTTTTTCCAGTCAATGTCCGGATTTACCCAGGTAGCTTCCGGCCATCTCCAAAATTCAATTTTTCCCCCTTCAACCACAGCCTGTTCCTCCTTCAGCAAACAATGTTATTGTTAGCCTTCTTCTACCGTGTCCCGTTCCACCACCGTGGCCTTTACAGTTTCCTCGGTGACACCGGCCTCAGCGGCGGCGGCCGCCCCCAGAGCGCCGATATAATCCGGGTCCTCCGGCACGGTAATGTCCAGCTTAAGCTCCCGCCTCAACGAATCCACGAATCCATTATTCAGGGCCACGCCGCCAATCATTACTATATCATCCTCCAGGCCGACGATTCTGGCTACGGAGCCGACTCTTCCGGCGATGGCATCATGCACCGCCCGGGCAATATCCGGTTTTGAGGTTTTCTGGTGGATTAAAGAGACAACCTCGGACTCTCCGAAGACGGCGCACTGAGCATTCATCGGGATTGCGTTGGTAGATTCGAGAGAGAGAGCAGCCAGGTCCTCGATAGGTGTCTCCAGGGCCCTGGCCATGGCGTCTACAAAGGTTCCGGTGCCGGCGGCGCATTTTTCATTAATAGCAAAGTCAAGGACTTTCCCGGCCCCGCTTATTTTAATTGCCCGTCCTTCCTCCGCCCCGACATCGATGACCGTCCTGGCTGAGGGCAATATCCGGTTTACTCCCCTGGCGTCAGCGGCCGCGTCCGGGATAACTCCACTGGCAAACTCCACCCGTTCTCCGGAACTGCCGGTAGCTACTACCCGTTCAACATCTTCCCGCTTCAACCCGGCCTGTTTCAGTGTCTCGGCATATAGTTTCTCGGCTGCCTCGGCCTTGTTTATACCAGACGGGGCCATCGTTTTGGCCAGGGTCTGCCCGTCCTTAACAATAATGATATGTACATTTTTCCCCCCGGCGTCTACTCCTGCGACTATCATTCTTCTGTCCCCCTCGGCTCTGTTTTAATCATTCGGTTATTTTCTTCAGACCCAGGGTCTCGGTGATAAAAAGGTCAATCATTCTCCGGGTGCGGGTCTCGTCAAACTCTCTCTCATCGGCCATATTGCCTTCGAAGGTAAGGGTAGGCAGACCTTGATTCTGGAGAGCCTGCTTTATCTGCATCTGGTGCTGGGCGGTCCCTTCACAACCCCGGTTCAGATGGATTATGGCCGCGTCACAGTGCCACTGCTTGGCTATCTTGGTCACCAGGTCATTCTTGTACCTGGCGCTGTAGAACTGGGCCCATTCAAGTTTACCCTTGAGTTCACCTTCAGCCAGCAGCCTGAGAGCCTGCTGACGGTCTTTAATTTCAATGCCCCGCTCTTCCAAAGTGGGGTAGGGCACCATCAGCCCCTCATTATTTATCTCCCACCAGCCGATCAGGGCAAAGGTGTAGAGATTAGCCATTGAGACGACACCGTACTCCTCCAGGTAACGGAATATCCTGAGAAAAGCCCAGGGCGGCTGGCTGTCACCCAGTACCCGGCAGGTTTCATTACCCACGGCCGCAATTCCGTTTTTCACCCGGTCCTGTACCTCGGGGTAAAGTTCATACTTATAAAAATCGGCAATTTCCTTTTTGGATTTCTGGAGAGTTCCCAGCACATAGAGGGAGAACATTGACTTTTCCTCCAGGGGGGCGGGGATTGCCTGGTTCAGTTCGCATATTTTGGCCCAGTAAACGCATGAATCATAGGTATTCTTAACATTCTGAATCAGTTTCTCATCATCCAGTTTCCGGCCGGTGGCCTTCTCCATAAATTCAATGCCGTCATTAAGCTGGCCGACCACATAGTCAAGCTGGCGGTCTCCGATTTTATCGTAGGGGCCGACACCGACATCGAAACAGAAATAGGGAACATCACCGCCCCCAATTTCCGCGGCTACCTGGAGCCACTTGCCGTGGGTGCAGCAGATATGGTTCTGGAAGATAAAGTCCGCCTTGGGCCACTCACCGCCGAAGGCGAATTCGTTCAGCACAATCGAACCCCAGTAGTTGCGCAGGTAGGCGCAGAGGTCACGGGCGCAGCCCCATTTACCCTCGGCCGCCTCCTGGTATCTTACCTGCATCTTGGGGTCGGCGGCGATGCTGGCCCCGTAAGGTTCTTCGGTTAATCCGTAGACTTCACCTTCAAGAGCCTGGGGAATGGCGTCAAAACTCCAGGCCCCCCCTTCCCAGCGGAGAGCCCCTTTGTCATGGGCCGCCTGGTAGTCTTTATAGTACTGGGTTCTCAGTTCCTTGGCTTTGCCCCAACACTCTAAATTTTTTGTTTTGTACTTTGCCATATTAGTCCCTCTGATTTATCTTCATTAAAATAAAATTATCTATGGCTCTAGTCAAACAGGTCATCGGCCGTTATCTGTTCGATAAAGGCCTCAACTCTTATTTTAAACTGGCCCACAGGCACGGTAACCTCAAACTCGAGGAAATAGGTGGGGATATCATTCCCCTCCAGATATCGTCTCAGGCTGGGGATATCAAGCTCGTGGGGGTCGCAGAATTTCTGCTGGGTTAAAATGGCTCCCTGGACGCCGTATTCTTTGGCGAATTCCAGAATCCGGGGGAAACGCACCCTGGAGCAGTCCTCCATTCCCCAGTCCTTGTTGGGACAGGGGGTGCGGTCACAATAACGGTTGGCAATTGCCTGGAGCAGGTCGTCCTGGGGTTCAATCTCGTCCCAGAAATAGCGGGTGCCGGTGCAGTGGTCTTCAATAACGAAGGTGGCCCCGATTGATTCCACCATCTCCAGAAACTCCCGGTCATCATCCTCACTACCGATAATCATCAGCCGTACCCCGGTCTGGCGGTCGAGTTTACGGTCGGGAAGCTGCTTAAGGAGGTCTTTCAGCTGTTCGTTTTGCTCTCTTTTATCGATGAGCTGACTCGCCCAGACCATTGTCATCGCCTCGGTGCCGGTGATGGGCGGGTTATCCATTTTTCTGTACTCGTAAACCTGCTTCATCAACTGCCGGTTGGTATTGACTATATCGATACCCCGGGCCAGGTCTTCATCTGTAATCTTCTTGCCGGTCCACTCTTCAAGAGCCTCCACAAAGGCGGCCATTTCTCCCCGCAAAAAGGTCTTGGCCCTGGGACTGCGGACCGCGTTAGGCATCACGAACCAGTAACTCCAGGGCGTGGGCACATGGATCTGCCAGGCGCCGAAGGCCTGCCTCATATGGAGACAGGTGTTTGACTCAAGTATGCCGTCCAGATAGTCATCATATTTACCCTGCAGCCCCTGATTCAGACAATCACGGCAGTAGGGGCACCACATATCGAATATGTGGGGGGTCGCCAGGGTTGACGGCTCGTGACCACCCATAATACGAACGGGAAGGATATCGGCCGCGTACAGAATTTCTTCCGGCACATAGGTGCACATCCCGCCGACCACTTTCCCCCCGGTGCGCTTTTTCCAGTCACGGGCATAATCATGGCGTGATTCCCAGGTGCTTTCAAACTGTTTCAGTATTTCGTTGGCTTCCACACCGCCGCTCCTTTCACCAATTCCTTAACCAATATACCGCCAATACCGAATCAAAATACCCATTAACCTGCCCGGTCAGCAAATCCGTCCCTGAACCTGGTGCCTATGTCATTTTCTTAGCACAGCGTAAATATTACGCTATATGGATATTATCAAAAGGGAAATGGCCTGTCAAGAAAATAGATTACCTGTTTTTCAATCTGAAAGGCTCTATTTGTGCAGATTGTGGCCTTATCTCCCGAAAACAATTTATTTAAGTCAAAGCAGTGTGGCAGGGTATTGACATTAGTCCTATATAGGTTTATCCTATATAGGACTAATTTAAAGGTGATGATTGTGGCAAAAATGCGTGAGGGTGGATTCCTGATATCAAAAATTAAACAGATTTCGGGGAGGATCTTCGATAAAAAGCTGAAAAGTCACGATATAAATGACCTGAATACCGCTCAAGGACGCATAATCTTCTCACTCCTGAAAAACGACAATATCCCTATTAGTGAGCTTGCCAAGCAAACGGCTCTTGGTAAAACTTCCCTGACCAGCATGCTGGACAGATTAGACCAAAGAGGCTACACCGTCAGGAAAGTGGATGAGAAAGACAAGAGGAAAACGATTATTGCTTTGTCTGAAAAAAGTAAATCCATCGA
>JAZFUC010000169.1:0-6659 GCA_036446995.1 Dehalococcoidales bacterium
GAGAACTCTTTTACTTTTCGCCAGTGGCTGCTGTTGTAATCATTCCTGGCGCTTACCGTCGCCGCCAGGGCGTAAATGGTGTTTAAGGCCTCATTATCCTGGCCGTCCCCGGGCCCAATTGTGACATCATCCAGGGGCAACATGCTGCCGGAGGCGTTGTGACTCCGGTTACCACCGGCTCTCTTGGCCTGATAAAGGGCCGCATCAGCCGCCGCGATAAGTTCATTTGTGGTTAAACCGTCAGCCGGCCAATTGGCCAGACCGAGACTGGCAGTAACCGAAATATCGCCTACCTTCATTTTTGAAGCTATTTGTTTGCGGATTCTCCCGGCTACCCGGCTGGCGGCATCTATCGGCGTATTGGGTAAAACGATGGCGAATTCATCACCGCCATAGCGAAAAGCCTGGTCAGCATCCCTGATGGACGTTTTTAAAGCGCCCCCAATTTTCCTGAGCAATTCATCACCGGCCAAATGGCCGTGGGTATCATTAACGGATTTTAAAGAATCAATGTCAAGAATGATTAAGGAAAAAATGCCCCCGTACCGGGAGTGACGACTGGTCTCACTGGCTATCACCTCATCCAGCGAGCGCCGGTTAAACAGTCCGGTAAGTTCATCGATATGGGCTTTCTCCTCGACTTCCGCGTAGAGCCGGGAATTCTCAACATGCATGGCTATCTGGGAAGCCAGCTGTTCGAGGAGCGTTATTTGCCTCTGGTTGTAGGCGTTAGGGCTGCGACTGGCGGCGATCAGACTGCCGATGGCTTTACCTTTGGCTATCAGCGGCAGGTAGGCAATGGAGCGTACCCCCTTCTGGATGAGGGCTTCAGTGGTGACCAGATTATTCCCCGGCGAGAGGTCGGATTCAACCATGGGCTTTTTGTAGTTAACCACCCATTCTACCGCCGTGCTTTTAAGCGGAATTCTCTCTCCCGGCTGCCAAACTGACCCTATCTCGGAGGAAAGGGCAAGGAAATAAGCGTCTTTATCACCGGTCAGGACGACAGCCGTCCAGCTGATATCGATTACCTTTCTTATTTCGTCGATAAAGCTGTCATAGGTCCCCCGGATATCCAGGGTGGAGGTAATAATTGCGCTGGACCGGTTCAGCACCGACAGCTCTTCTTCACGTTCTCTAAGCTGCTCTCTCAGGTACTCCTTTTCCATGCTTACGGCTACCCGGTCGGTCGCATCCTCGAGAAGTGTGTACTCTTCAACGGAATACCTGCCATATTGCTTTTGGTCAAGACCCAGAATGCCTATCAGCTTGTCACGGCTAATCAGAGGTAAATACAGCTCAGTCCCATTTGACTCTATTTCCTGCCTCTCCGGTTCCTCCATATCTTGATATCCGGGCAGTGAAGCCAGGTTCTGACTGGTCAATAACTTACGCTCCCGCTGGAGGAATTCCACGATGGGATTATGCTCGCCCAGCCTTAAACCCGGCAGGGCGCTGCCTTCCGGTCCGGGGTCAACAAACTGGGTGGTAAAATCTGCGGTTCCGGGTTCAGGGAAAAGCAGGTAGGCCCGTTTACAGCCGGTGGCTTTGGTGACCAATTTCAGTAGCTCTCCCCCCTGCTGGGTAAGGCTGAAAACAGTATGGATTTTACTGGCGAAGTCGGATAATTCCCTGCGGTGGCCATAAATTTCGCCGTGAAAGACCTTGCCCATAGTCCTGAAGAAAAAGCCGCGGAGTTTCTGGACAAGCACAATAATTACCGCCGCAATTGAAGTGGCAATGAACATGGCTGTCAGGTCCAGGCCCAGGTTGAAAGTTGTATCCAGGAAGGCCAGTAAAAGCCAGTAGCTGGCAATGGCGATAACCACGAGGGTCACCAGTGTCGAGCCCCTTTGTAATACAAACTTGATGTCCACCAGGTTATGCCTGATAGTGGCATAACTGAGGATAAGGGCATTTATAATGGTGCCGAAATGAATAATCGGGAATTCTCTCCCCCAGGGGAGAAGGCTGGCGAAGCTGAAGATAGCCAGAACGAAGAGGGTGAGCACCAGGGAAAAAGCCTGGTTGAATAATACCGGATTGTCCTGTGACTTGAGTACTTTCCCCAGGACATACACATTTCTGGACAGTAAAATTAGGCCGGGAACAATCAGGAAGAAGACACCCGGGCCGTAAACAACACTCACTTTACTGCCGCTGGCGATGATATCCCGGGGGAGATAACCCAGTGCCGTGACAATAACAAGTACAGCCAGAGAAGCATAGGCAAAGGGCAGCCAGCGCCCCGTACCGGCCGGAAAGAAGGAGGAGGTAAAAAGGTGGAATTGTAAACCCATTAAGGAGTACAAAATGATAGCTATCCGGGCCAGCAGGAAATTGTGCTGCTGCAAGACATCACTTCGCAGCAGCAGGTCAGCGACGCCGAAAAGAATGGCGGCCACCAGAAAGATGGCGAAGAGTTTGCGTTGCCTTTGCCAGGTGCGGCCGCTGAGCGTATTAATCAGCAAAGGTACGTAAGCAATTATGGCCACTAATGGGAACAAAGCATAGATATTCATTTTTCAGTAATTATTATCCCTGTTTACAGAGGCAGTCAATAAGCTGAGTATCGGAAGGAATAAAACCCTATTGACTATAAATCATCTCCATTATCTATTTTATCTTATTGTTGCAATTCCACCAGGCCCGTCAGCCGGGTCACCTCCTCCGGGTTGTTACAGAAACTGAACAAACTCTCCTGGCTGATTTCTTTTCCTTTGAAAAGGTCAACCAGGGACTGGTCCATTAACACCATACCGGAGCGTGAACTGGTCATAATGATATTAGGCAGCTGATGGATTTTACCCTCCCTGATGTTATTTCTCACCGCCGAATTAGCCATCAAAATCTCAACGGCCGCTGTTCTCCCCGGGCCGTCGATTTTGGGAACAAGCGCTTGACACAGGATGCCCACCAGGAGCGATGCTATCTGGGTCTGGGCCAGGTGCCGCTGGTCGGGAGGAAACAGGTCGATTATCCGTTCAACGGCTTGCGAGGCGCTTGGAGCGTGACCGGTGGCCAGAACCAGATGCCCGGTTTCAGCCAGGGTCAGTACTGTTGATGCTGTCTCTAAATCCCTTATCTCACCAACCAATATCACATCCGGGTCCTGCCTGAGCACATGTTTCAGGGCACTGGTAAAGGTGTGAGTATCACTGCCCAGTTCCCGCTGGGTTATGCTGCATTTATTACTGGAGTAAATATACTCTATGGGGTCTTCAATGGTAACCACTCGCCGGCTTTTGGTCTCGTTGAGATGGTTAATCATTGCCGCCAGGGTAGTGGATTTGCCGCTGCCGGTGGCCCCGCTTACCACCACCAGGCCCCGCGGTTTCAGAACCAGCTCTTTACAAATTTTAGGTAAACCCAGGTCTTCGAGGACGGGTGCTGTCAGCGGCATCAACCGTAAGACCAGACTTGTCGTCCCCAGCTGTTTGGCCGCGTTGCAGCGGAGCCGGCAAACATTGGGAATGTTAAAACTGAAGTCAAGCTCTAGACTGCGCTGGAAGTCCTCCTTCCCCCTCTCTGATGATATTTGATCAAAAGCCTGGGCTATATCCTCGCCGGTCAGGGGCTCTTCATCTTCCATTGGCTGCATCAGCCCGTCAATCCGCAGCAGGGGCGGACTGGCGGCAATCATATGCAGATCTGAAGCGCCGACTGACTTGGCCGTGTGTATTAAGGATAAGACATCCATTATTCCTCTACTCCTCTTTTGATGACCAGGACAAAATCCATTCCTTCATCCGCGATTCTGATCATGTTGGTGACGGTAACTTCAGAAAACCTGCCGCTGTCTTCCAGGCTTTGAAGATAGAATAGAAGCTGGTCTTCATTCTCTGACCGGCCGTTTATGGTCAGGGAGCCGTTTGAATAACTGACATTGGTCAGGATTATCGTTGTGGGGAGGTTCTTTAAGGCTACCTCTACGTCGCTGACAGCCGCGCTCGGCTTTTTGAGGTCGCCCAGCAGTGTAAAGACCATCAACTCATCATTAATCCGGCTCATATTGGACACGATTATCTCGGTAAATCCGCCGCTTGAGTTAAGGGCATCAAGGTACGATAACACTTCCTTTTCACTGGGTGATTTGCCGTTGATGACTAACATATTATTGGAGTAGTTAATCCCGGTAAGATTTACTGAACTCGGTACCTTTTTGATTATTAATTCCAGGTTTTTATTGACCCCGGTGCTCAGTGTTTCCAGACTGCTTAGGGCCGAGGTGAAGCTGTCACGGGATACTTCCGCCTCGATCACTTTTTGTTCCAGGCGCTCAATAGTATCCAACGTCCCCTGTCCCTGGCTTATTCTCTGGTTAATGGTATCCAGTTGTTTTTGCAGCAATAAAGTATCGGCGGCGGCGCTCTGAACGAGTATTGCCAGAGATATAATTATGCCGAGAATGACGACCCCGCCGAGCGCAGCCAGCACCCGGGTGAAAGAAAATGTCTCAGGCATGTAAACATCGGGCAGGCTGTTTATGCTGGTGACGGGGGGTTCAGCTTTCTTACCCGGGGGAAGTTGCTGAAAAGCCAGGCCGATGTTCGCCATATAACGGTTCGGGTCCAGTCCGCTGGGGCACTCCAATGGTGACGGCAGGGGTAAAACGGGGTTCCCCACTTTCTCGGACAAGGCCTGGCACTGCTCCGGCTGGTTGGCCATCTCTCCGGAAACAAAAACAGGCACCGTTGAGTCCAGAGGCTGTTCCGGGTTATTGGCATCATAGAATTTAATGGTCCTCTCAAGCTCTTCACTTACAACCGTTAATTTCTTTTCCCAGGACATGGCCTCATCCGGAAAGGACATGGTGCGGACCGGTTGGGGAACGCCGTCTGCCATAATTACAATGTCAAATTCAGTGGGTTGGGCATCGACGATTATAGCCGTGGTTTCTTTCGCCGCTCCCGCCAGTAATAAAGGTTTTAAACTCATAAATTGCGGCCTGAGTCCCGCCTTACGCAGTGTCTTGAGCAGGCTGTCAGCCGTTTTTCGGGGTACGCCAACCATGAAGACCTGTGTGTTCCCGTTCGCGCCCGGCACGGGCAGCCAGGAAAGGTAAAGCTGGTTCAGGGGCACGGGAAGGACTCTTTCAGCCTCCCGCATTATCGCTTCCGCCAGCATGTCTTTGGGCAGGGGGGGCAGGGTAATCGGCCTGGAAAGGCAGTGGAGTCCGCTAATGCCGATGTGCACCCTGTTGTCGCTTATATTTTGAACTTTGAAAAGCTGCTTTAATCTGGCAGCCACTTCGTCTTCGTTAATGACGATGGCATTCTTGACCAGCCCAGGCTCAAGCGGCATCTCGGCCCATTTTTTTATCTGCCTGCCCTGGGCCACCAGGAGCCGGATACTGGTATCATCTATATATAGAGCTACAATCTTTTTAGCCATGTTTAACTGTCCTGATAGGTGTAAATAACCAGGTGGATGTCTGCCGCCGCCTCGTCCGGGTTGCCCAGGTCCGGAATTGTAATTGTTACCGAGCGGATGAAATCAGTGGCCAATTGGTTGTTAAGCCTGACTATAAATCTGACCAGGTTGTCAATATCTCCCTCAACCCGGGCGGTAATTGATAAAGCTGAGCATACGATTCCGGCGAGGTCGCCCTCCTGAGTACCCGGTGAGGACATCTCCGTTACTTCAAGATTGTAAGCTTCCGCCAGATTAAACCAGATACCGCTGGCAACAACATAGTTAATCGGCTGAGACAGCACGGCTTTAGCAACTGCCAATTGCGCTTCGGTATGCTCCAGCCGGTTTTCCAGTTCACTTCTTCGGGGGGTAAATTCCTCAATGCCAAGCTCGCTCAGCACTTTCTCAGCCTGGGCAATTTCCCCGCGCAGTTGTTTGTGGTTCTGGAACTGCTGAAAGCGGACGACGCCCAGGCCGACAAAGATGATAAAAACGATTCCGATGGCCAGCACCAACCAGCTTGTCCTGCTCAGCCTCATATTAAAGTCTACCTCCGGTTATGACTAGTCCGCATAACGGTAAGAAATGATGCCCACATCGTTCGGCATTAAGCCGCTGAATTCGCTGCGGAAAGACAACATAATATAAATAAGATTCCATCTGTCGCTGTGAGTGCTTAAAGTTAGTTCTGCCGAAGTGTCACCCGGGTTTATAATCGGGCTGGAGGCATCAAATGTATCTATATCAATGCCATCGATCAGCTCTCCTCCGTTGCTGCTGCTTAGCCCGTTCCAGACATTATTTTCCGGATTAACTCCACCTGAGAGGTAGTATCCGTTAAGCTGGATGTAATCTAATGGATAAAACTCGTCACCCTCGCCGACAAAGGCGGTAAGTGTAACAGCCGCATCCTCGGGTACTTTAAAACCGGTAATATCGAAAGTATAAGAGCTCTCTACGCCTGAATAGAGGAAATTATCGTAAAGAAAGAATTGATGGATTTCCTCATCAGGATTAGAGAAGATGATAATCATTGACCAGCCGGCATAGGATTGTTGTTTGCCCGTGTCCCCGGCCACTCCAATCACAGTGTAATCAGCGTTGCCCTCAGGACTTACCAGTTTCACCAGCGCAGTCACATCCCTGAAACTGGAGTAGGCATAGTCGGGATATCCGTTTTCCAGGATTGCCCATTTGGAGGCCTCCACTCCCTGAAATTCCGGAGTAAAATTGATTTCAGCATA
>JAZFUC010000170.1:0-5115 GCA_036446995.1 Dehalococcoidales bacterium
CACCAACAGCTCTTTTCACGGCCGTTCCCTGGCAATGACGGCCGCCAGCGGGCAGGTCAAAATGCACCAGCCGTTCGAGCCGCTGCCGGTCGGGTTTATCAACGTGGAGAATAATGATATAGAGGCTATAAAAGCGGCCACTACGGATAAGACCTGCGCCGTGATGCTGGAGCCGGTACAGGCGGAGGGGGGCGTGAATGTCCCCGCTGATGATTACCTGAAAAAAGTAAGGGACTGGTGCGATAGCCAGGGCATTCTGCTCATCCTGGACGAAATCCAAACCGGGATAGGCCGCCTGGGTACGCTCTTCGGCTATCAGTTATACGGGGTTGAGCCTGATATTATGACCCTGGCCAAGGGACTGGGGGGCGGCATGCCCATCGGGGCCCTGCTGGCCAAGGAACCGGCGGCGGTTTTCACTCTGGGAGACCACAACGCCACCTTCGGCGGTAATCCGGTCACCAGCGCGGCCGCTTATGCCACCCTGAAATACGTGCTGGACAATGACGTCGTCGGGAACGCCCGCAAAGTGGGACAGTACCTTCTTAATGGCCTTAAATCGCTGCAGGGGAAATACGATTTCATTACCGAGGTGCGGGGGCGCGGTCTGCTGCTGGCCATGGAGTTTGATGGAGAAATAGCCCAGGATGTAGTGATGAACTGCCTGGAACACGGGCTTCTGATCAACAGGCTTAAGCCCACCGCCATTCGCATGGTGCCCCCGCTCGTCATCACCAATAAAGATGTGGACAAAGCACTGGCTATACTGGACGGGGCGCTGTCCGCCGCGGTCAAGAAGTAGTAAAATAACACCGGGATTAAGACGAAAGTATAAAAAACAAGCCTGAGAGAGGTCAAGCCTTTGGTAATTGGGGAAGTTTGAAGGGGTGAAAACCCCTTCAAAAGCAACATTCCCCTTCCCCTTGATAAGGGGAAGGGGATAAAGGGGATAGGGTTTTAAAAATAAAAAAAGGGGAGGCTTGTTCTGGAAATGGAACAAAAAATAAAAATAGCCCCTTCGATACTTTCGGCTGATTTTGCCCGGCTCGGGGAGCAGGTGGAAGAGGTTACCAGGGCAGGAGCCGATTATATTCACGTGGATGTGATGGACGGGCATTTCGTGCCCAATATTACCATCGGACCCCCGGTGGTGGCGGCCATCCGTCCTCATACCAGCCTGCCCCTGGATGTGCATCTGATGATTGAAGAACCCGAGCGGTATATCGAGCCGTTCGTCTCCGCCGGAGCTAATATTATTACCTTCCATATAGAGACCTGCTCCCATGTCCAGGGGCTGGTCCAGACAATCCAAAAGGCAGGGGTTAAGGCCGGGGTTTCAATTAATCCGGACACACCGGCTGAAGCGCTTAATGACATTCTTCCCTACCTGGACCTGGTACTGGTGATGACGGTAAATCCCGGTTTTGGCGGCCAGAAGTTTATCGAAGGCGTTTTGGACAAGATAGTCCGGTTGAGGGCGGCCCTTGATGAAAGAGGACTGGCGGCTGAACTCGAGGTGGACGGCGGCATCAACGCGGGCACGGCCCCCCGGGTGGTTAAAGCCGGAGGCCGGGTGCTGGTGGCCGGAGCGGCTGTTTTCAATGCTCAGCAGACAGTCGCTGAGGCCGTAAAGAAATTGCGGGACAGTATAGCGGCTAAGGGCAAGGAGAACACCGGTGAAAACGGCTAGCTTATGGCGGCCGTTATTTTTTTGGTCGTTTTGTGGTGGGTGCGCAGACAGCGGGTACAGATGGTCATTCGCTTTGGTTTTCCGTCTATGATAAGGGTGGCCGGGTGGATATTGGGTACCCAGCGTCGCTTGGTATGACGCTTGGAATGGCTCACGTTATTACCGAACATCGGTATTTTGCCGCATATATTACACTTCAATTTCTTCCCCTTGACCACCAGATTAAATTTAGGTAAGATGCTTCTAACATAGTAACATATGAAAGATGAGCTTGACAAGGTCAAACCGGAACGGTTTGCTCTTGTCAGGAGGGATAATAGATGGTAGATATAAGACAGGTTGAGACTATTAACGGGCAGGAATTGAGAGAAATGCTGGCCACAGCCACGAGTTGGCTGGAGAAGAGCGCTTCTGATATCGATGCCCTGAATGTTTTTCCGGTGCCTGATGGAGATACGGGCACCAATATGCTGCTGACGATGCGCTCCAGCATTGAAGAGGCCCTACTGGCCGGTGACAACGGAGCCTCTGAAGTAGCTGCTGCTCTGGCCAAGGGGGCTCTGATGGGGGCCAGGGGGAACAGCGGGGTAATCCTTTCCCAGATATGGCGCGGCCTGGCTCAGGGACTGCAGGGCAAGGAGTCGTTTGACGGAGCCGAGTTTGCCGAAGCGCTCAAACAGGCCTCGGAAACAGCCTATAAGGGGATAAGCAATCCGGTGGAAGGAACAATTCTGACCGTTGTCAGGGAGGCCGCCGAGGCCGGTATGTCCAAAGTGGCCGGCGGTAACGCCGACCTGATTTCGGTTATGGAGGCCATTGTTAATGCCGCTAATGAATCGGTATCCAATACGCCTACCCTGCTCCCGGTTTTAAAAGACGCCGGTGTGGTGGATGCCGGAGGCCAGGGTTTGTATACCATCCTGGATGGCGCCCTTCGTTACCTCCGGGGTGAAACGGAACAGATGCAGTTTCGCAAGCCCCAGATGATTACCAGCAGCGTTCCCCAGACAGCTGGAATGTCGATGGCGACGGCCCTGGCAGAAGTGCCTTACGGCTACTGCACCGAGTTCCTTATCAAGGGCAAGGGGTTCCAGGGGGATAAAATCAGGGCCAGGCTGAAGAAACAGGGGGAATCCCTTATCGTGGTCGGAGATGAGGTCACGGCCAGGATTCACATTCACACCCTGGACCCGGGTAAAGTCATCCGTTACGCTACCTCTTTGGGCACGGTGCACCAGGTAAGCATCCGGAATATGGATGAGCAGCACGAGGACTTCCTGGCGATGCAGAAAGACAGGGCCCCGGCGGTAGATGTGGCTACCGTGGCCGTTGTCGCGGGAGACGGACTGGCCGAAGTTTTCACCAGCCTGGGCACTACCGCTATCGTCTCCGGCGGGCAGACAATGAATCCCAGCATAAAAGATATTCTCCAGGCGGTAAAAGGGGTAGCTTCAGATAAGGTTATTATTTTACCCAACAATAAAAACATCATCCTGACCGCCCAGCAGGTACAATCGCTGACTGATAAAACGGTGGAAGTGGTGGCCACGCAGACCATACCTCAGGGAGTGGCCGCCCTGCTGGCTTTCGATTACGAAGCTGATTTCGAGACAAACGCCGAGCTTATGAAAGAAGCGAAATCAAATATAAAGACCATTGAAATTACCCGGGCGGTGCGGTCCGCCCAGCTTGACGGGCTCACTATTAAAAAGAGACAGGCTATCGGCCTCCTCGATGGAGACCTCCTGGCAGCTGGTAAGAATACCACCGATATCCTCAACAAGATGCTGGCCAAGATAGATTTGAAAAATTCTGAAATAATCACCGTGTATTACGGAGAAGACACCAAGCTCAGCGAGGCCGAGCAGGTCAGCGCCCATATTAGGGAGCGCTATCCTCAATTACAGGTTGAAGTGGTACGGGGTGGTCAGCCTTACTATAATTTTATTTTCTCAATTGAGTAACTGTGGAGGGCTTGAAAAATGGCAATAAAGATAATTACGGATAGCTTGTCGGACATTACCAGCGACCGGGCCGCTGATCTTGGAATCACGGTCGTACCTCTCACGGTGATTTTTGGTCGGGAGACCTTTCTTGACCGGGTTACCATTACCACGGATGAATTTTACCGCCGGCTGGCCGATGAAGACATCTGGCCCACCACCACCCAGCCTACCCCGGCCGCTTTTGTGGAGATTTATGAAAAACTGGCCAAGGAGACCGATGAAATCCTGGTAATTACCCTTTCCAGCAAGCTTAGCGGGACATATCAATCGGCTCTGGGCGCCAAAGATATGGTCAAGACGAAAGCCCGTATTGAAATAATCGACTCCAGGCTGGTAGCAATGGGGCTGGGGTTGACGATTATCTCGGCAGTGAAGAAGGTTAATGACGGCGCTTCTATGGATGAGATGGTCGAATTTGTAAATAAAGCCGAGGACAGAACCCATTTTGTCGTCTATTTTGATACGCTCAAATATCTGGCCAAGGGCGGACGCATCGGCAAGGCTCAGGGACTGCTTGGCGCCATGCTTTCCGTAAAACCGATTCTCACCGTTAAAGATGGTGAAATATTGCCGGTCACAAGGTTGCGCTCCAAGGCGGCCGGTATGGACTATCTCTATAATATCGCTGCCGCCACGGGCAGCATCGAAGGATTAGCCGTAGAACACGCCACCACTCCTGATGAAGCCGACAAGCTGGTTGAGCGCCTCGGCTCTTTATATCCAAAGGAACAGATTGTGAAATCTATCATCAGCCCGGTGCTGGGTGTTCATGGCGGCCCCGGCGCCATGGCAATAACCGTCCTGGAGTCAGAAAAGTAATAGCCGGCCTGGGCCGGTTATATACCTCTCCGCCGGGAACGGGGACTACGGAGACAGAAAATTGTCGCTGAACGGGGGGTCTCTGCGCAAGATTCTCGACCTTGAAGGCAGCAAGGGTTACAAAGATTCAGCGGTAATCGGCGGACTGGACAGGTTTATCCGTAACTGGGCCGTCCAAATAGCCGAATCCATCACCACTCCAGCACTACTCAGGCATTTTAAGAGGCTTAAGCTGGCTGACTCCCGTTATGCTTCCCTGTCCGGGGAACAGCGTAAAGAATGGGTGGAGGGCATACTTGCCTTTCTGGCTCAAGCGGAAGGGAAGAAGCCGGAGAAACCGAAGGCAAAACCGACTCCTTCAAACAGTAAACCGGTACCTGAACCGGAGATAAAATCGGTCGCCTCGGGTAACTCTATCGATTCCCCGATTACCGTTATCAAGGGTATCAGCGCCAACCTGGCCACCCGTTTTAATAAAATGGGCCTGAGAACGGTCCGTGACCTGCTCTATTTTTTCCCTCACCGCCACCTTGATTACAGCCAGACAAAATCAATCTCGCAGCTCACGGAGGGCGTAGAGGAAACAATTATAGCCAATGT
>JAZFUC010000171.1:0-5582 GCA_036446995.1 Dehalococcoidales bacterium
CGACCAGCCAGGTAAAGGCGCGGGTGGCGGGTGAGCGGGGACTGCTGGAGGGGGCGACAGGTCAGGAACTAACGGGTTATGAGATACATATGGGCCAGACAACGGTTGATGAAAACAGCCCGGTTTTTCACGTTTTTGAAACGCCTGACGGCCGGGTTGATTATTTTGACGGGACCATAAACAAGCAAGGAACGGTCATGGGAACATACATGCACGGACTTTTCCACAACGCTGATTTCACCAATCACCTGCTTAATTTCTTAAGGCGGCGGCGGGGACTGCCCGAAAAACAAAGTACGGCCGCTGAGAAAGACAGGCAGTATGACAGACTGGCGGACCTGGTCCGCTCCAGCCTGAACATGGAATCCATTTATAAAATATTGGACAGTGGAATCAGCCAATGAAAACGGGAAAATAATATTATCAAGGAGTCTTTACAGTTGACCGAACTATTATCCAGCACACTTAAGAAAATAGGTAAACCGGACAAAAAAGCCATGGAGGAAGCCCAGGCCAGGCAGGACCAGCTAACCAAACCCCAGGGCAGCCTGGGCAGACTGGAGGAGCTTTCGATTAAACTGGCCGGTATCCAGGGCAAAGCAATCCCGGAAATCAAACAAAAAGTGATTATCACCATGGCCGGTGACCATGGCGTTGTGGCTGAAGGGGTGGGCAACTGGCCCCAGGATGTCACCGCCCAGATGGTAATGAATTTTCTGGGGGGCGGGGCCGGCATCAATGTGCTGGCCCGACAGGCGGGAATAAGGATTCTGGTGGTTGACATGGGCGTGGCGGGTACCCTGGAACCGCATCCCCTGCTGGTATCACGGAAGGTCGGTCCGGGCACAAATAATATGACCAAAGGCCCGGCGATGACCCGGGAGCAGGCAGAAGAGGCAATTGAAGCCGGGATTGATATCGTAAACGGCGAAGCAGACAAGGGTCTGGATATAGTGGGCACCGGTGATATGGGCATCGGCAATACCAGCGCCAGCGCGGCTATCTGCGCCGCCATCACCGGCAAACCGGCCGCCGAGGTAACCGGCCGGGGCACCGGTATAAGCGACGAACAGCTGGCCCACAAGATAGAGGTGATAAGCAAAGCCCTGGAGGTGAACAAGCCCGACACCAAACAGCCGCTGGATGTGCTGGCCAAAGTAGGCGGTTTTGAGATTGGGGGGCTGGCCGGTGTGATACTGGGAGCAGCCGCCCGCCGCATCCCGGTGGTTATCGACGGATTCATTTCCGGGGCGGCCGCCCTGATTGCCACCTCCCTTTCACCGGCATCCGGGGAGTTTCTCATTGCCGCTCATAAATCGGCTGAAGCCGGCCACCGGTTGATGCTGGAGCACCTGGGGTTGCGACCGCTGCTGGACCTGGAGATGCGCCTTGGAGAAGGCACCGGGGCTGCCCTGGCTATATTCGTTAGCGAAGCCGCCGCCAACATCCTGGCGCAGATGGCTACTTTCGCGGAGGCGGGAGTATCCGAGGAGAATGAAGAAAGTTAGATGAGTCTGCTGGCAGCCCTGAAATTCCTGACCATTATCCCCCTGCCCTACCGGCAGGGGGGCCGCCCTGATGAAATCGGGCGGTCGGTGGTCTATTTCCCGGTCGTGGGACTGCTTATCGGGGTGGTCCTGGCCGGACTGAACTGGCTTCTTAACCTCTTTTTACCCGCCGGTATGGTTAACGCCCTGCTGATAACTGCCCTGGTGGTAATCAGCGGCGCCCTTCACCTGGACGGATTCGTGGATACCTGTGACGGCATCGCCGGGCACAAACCGGCCGAGAAAAGGTGGGAAGTAATGCGTGACAGCCGGGTCGGCGCCTTCGGCGTCGTCGGTGTCGTCCTGCTCCTGCTGGTGAAATTCGCGGCTCTTAACAGCGTCCCGCCGGCCCTGCTTCCGGCCGCGCTGATAATAATGCCGGTGCTCAGCCGCTGGGCAATGGTCTACGCTCTTTTCGCATATTCTTACGCTCGGGAGCAAGGTCTGGGAAAAGAAATAAAGCAGGCGGTAACCTGGCCCAGGTTCAGCCTGGCGACGGTGCTTACCCTGGCTATCGTCATCGGCGCGGGCTGGTGGGGTGGCATCAGTTATTATCTACTGGCCGGACTGGCCCTTATGCTGGCCGTTTGGGTTATAATAATATTAATGGCCGCCTATTTCAGAAAAATGTTTGCCGGTCTGACCGGTGACACTTACGGCGCCATAAACGAGACGGCCGAGGTCTGGGTGCTTATTCTTATAACAGCATTGGCCTATAATCAGTGGCTTGTTTAGTCCGGTCAGGAGGCAACATTGACAAAATTACTTCTGGTGCGACACGGTATTACCGAAATGAACAGCTCAAGGAGGTTCTCCGGTCATACCGATGTCGACCTGAGTGAGGAGGGCTTCCGTCAGGTTGAGAAATTACGGCAGCGACTGGCCAAGGAACAGATAGACGCCGTGTACAGCAGCGACCTGAAACGGGCTATGTCAACGGCTGAGGTTATTTCCCGGGGTCACGAAACCGAGATATCAAGCTGTTTTGAACTCAGGGAGATTCACTACGGCGACATCGAGGGTTTGAACTTCGATGAGATTAGCCGCCAACACCCCGAAGTAGCCAAGGGCCTTACCAATTTTTCCCTTGAATTAAGCTTTCCCGGCGGGGAAGATTTTAAAGGATATACCGCCCGGGTTTGCTCTTTCCGGGACAAACTGGAGAACCACGCTGAAAAGCACACGGTACTCATCACTGCCCACGGCGGGCCGTTGAGGACATTAATATGCGATTTGCTGGATATAAGCCAGGATAATTGGAGAAAGTTCCGCTTTGATAACGCCTCGCTGACTATCGTTGACATATATTCCAGAGGGCCAATACTGAGTCTGTTGAACGACACCTCCCACCTGGCGGAGGAAGGCTGACAACGATCAGGAGCCCACTAAATTCCGGGGGTGAATAAGATAAACAGACTTATAATCGGCGGGGCCCGGGGGGGCAAGAGTCATTTTGCCCAGGAGCTGGCCCTGAAATCGGGGAAGCAGGTGCTTTTTGTGGCCACCGCTGAGGCCGGTGACGATGAAATGGGGCGGCGCATCAGGGAGCACCAGAAAAACCGGCCGGCGGGCTGGCGAACTCTGGAAGCGGCCACAAACATAGGCCAGGCTATCCGTGAGCATTCAGGCGACGCCGGAGTCATATTAGTGGACTGCGTTACCCTGCTGGTCAACAATATTTTCAGTCGTTATACCGACCCGGCCGGTGAAATGACAGATGTCCCGATGATTGAAAAAGAGGTCGCCTCCGAGATAGACGAGCTTATCAAGTGCGTCAGCGGTCTGGAGGCCGCCTTTATTATCGTAACCAACGAGGTGGGTATGGACCTGGTACCGGCCAACGAAATGGGACGGCTGTACCGCGATTTACTGGGCAGGGCGAACCAGCTGCTGGCTGCCCAGGCCGACGAGGTCTACCTGATGGTGGCCGGCCTGCCGGTGGTGATAAAACCGGCCGCCCGTTCCTGAGAACGGCATTCCAGCTTCATTGCTCTTACCTTCCGGGCGTGTTACACTTCCGAACAGAACAAAAAGATAAAGGAATTACGATGACCGATGGCCCTGTTTATCACCTTTGAGGGAGTGGAGGGAAGCGGCAAGTCATTTCAGGCCCGGGCGCTTTACAGGAAATTATCCGGTCTGGCCATTCCAGGCCTGCATACCCATGAACCGGGCGGCACACCCCCCGGTGAGAGAATCAGCCGCCTGCTGAAGTGGGCCCAAGATACGGATATATCGCCCCTGACGGAACTACTCCTTTTCAATGCCTCCCGCGCCCAGCTGATTGACGAGGTCATCCGGCCCGCCCTGGAGAGCGGACAGGTAGTTATCTGCGACCGTTTTACCGACTCCACTATGGCCTATCAGAGTTACGGACGGGGACTGGACCCGGACTCGGTCAGGAACACCAATAACACGGCTACGGGCGGCCTCAAGCCTGACCTCACCATTTTACTGGATATCCCTGCCGAGGAAGGTTTCGCCCGTAAAAAAGATGATAAATACGACCGCTTCGAGCAGGAAGACATTGTTTTTCACAGGAAAGTAAGGGAGGGCTACCTGGCACTGGCCGAAGCGGAACCGGAGCGTTGGCTGGTGATTGACGGCGGCCAGTCCAAAGAAAAAATAAAAAAGATAATCTGGCAGGAAGTGAGCCGGCGGCTTTAATTTCATGGACAAAACCTGAACCGGTCTGGTATAACAGGAGAATAAAACTCAGGAGGGTGTTATGGAGTACCGTAATCTGGGCAGCACTGGACTCAAGGTTTCACAGGTCAGCCTGGGAGCCAACAATTTCGGCTGGTTCGCTGATGAAGAGTCATCGATAAAGGTCATAAACTACGCCCTTGAGGTAGGTATTAATTTCATCGACACGGCTGATATTTACGACCATGGAAACTCGGAGACATTCATCGGCAAGGCGCTAAAGGGCAAGCGGGACAAGGTGCTTATCGCCACCAAGTCCAGCGGCCCGATGGGTGACGGCCCCAACGACCGGGGAAGTTCACGCTACTATATGATGAGAGCGGTAGAGGCCAGCCTGAAACGGCTCCAGACGGACTACATAGACTTCTACCAGATGCATTTTCCCGATCCCCAAACCCCTATCGAAGAGACATTGAGGGCTCTGGATGATCTGGTACATTCCGGCAAGGTGCGCTATATCGGCTGTTCAAACTACGCCGCCTGGCAGCTCAGCGATGCTCTCTGGACATCCAGAACGCATAATCTGCATTCCTTCGCCACAAACCAGGTCCGTTATAACCTCCTCGACCGTGCCATCGAGAGCGAACTCGTCCCCTGCTGCGTGGCTCATGATGTCGGTATCATACCCTGGTTCCCCTTGTCAGCAGGCTTCTTAACCGGGAAATACCGTAAAGGGGAAGAAAGACCGGCCGACGGGCGCCTGTCCGGTCCCAGTCCGGCCGGCCCTCCCGGGAACCGGGCTTATGATATCTTTTTCACCGACTCCAACTTTGAAAAGCTGGCCGTATGGGAAAGCTTCGCTAAAAAGCATGGTCACTCAATGGTGGAACTGGCAATCGCCTGGCTGCTGTCAAAGCCGTATGTGAGTACGGTTATCGCCGGAGCCCGCAAGGTGGAACAGCTAAAAGATAATATTGCGGCCGTGGATTGGAAACTGAGCGCCGCAGACATCGCAGAATTTGAGGCGGCTGAAAAAGGAATAAAGGGTTAAATAGAGAAGTTTTATGACTTCGATGGCCAGTAAGAACTCACCATAATTTTGTGAATAAATCTCTTGAATTTCCGTCATAACAGTTTTATGATGGCGTGATAAAGGATGGAGATATGATTTCCGATGGGATTTAACCGAAAAAATCTAGAAGTATTTACAATACCAGAAATTGACCTACGGGCACATCTTTCTGCCCAAGGTGAAATATCAAAAATTCCAAATTGGGCTACGGAAATAAGGCATGCAGAATTGGTGAATAATAGTACTCAATTAACATTCTGTTTTTCAGAACCATGGAAAGAATGGAAGCAGTATAAGGGGACGGACCCCAGTAAATC
>JAZFUC010000172.1:0-3962 GCA_036446995.1 Dehalococcoidales bacterium
TGTCTGTATTAACTGCGATGCTGATTATCGCTTCCCGCGACAGTCAGACTCAAAACGTCATCGAGGTAAATCTTACTGAAAAAGAAACAGTTACCCCGGTAAAGGAAATTACCGAGCTCACTTTCGGGCAGGATAGTAGTGATATATTGCGTGTGGCTATCGCCGGCGTTATTTCTCCAACTAAAACTCTGGAAGATTATAAGGAACTTCTCACCTTTCTCGGCGGACAACTGGACCGCCAGGTTGTATTCAGTTTAAAACCAACTTATTCTGAAATTAATGCTCTGATTCAGGGAAGGTTTGTTGACCTGGGTTTTGTCTGCAGCCTGGCTTATGTGTTAGGTGAAGAGGATTTTGGGGCTGAGCTTCTGGTGGCGCCCCAAATCAATGGCGAGACCGTCTACTATTCCTACCTGATAGTCCCCGAGGAAAATCCAGCTACCGGGCTGGCTGACCTGAGGGGAGCCAGTTTTGCCTTCACCGACCCAATATCAAACAGCGGTCACCTGGCCCCGACCTATCAGCTCTCCTTGATAGACGAGACGCCGGTTTCCTTCTTCAGCAGGCATATTTTTACCTCCAGCCATGATAACTCAATCCTGGCGGTCGCAGAGAAACTGGTCGACGGAGCCGCTGTAGACAGCCTTGTTTATAACCAGATGGTAAAGGATTCACCGGAGATAGCAGACAAAACCAGGATAATCGCTCGCTGGGGCCCCTATGGAATTCCCCCGGTCATAGTCAGCCCCGCTCTTGAACCTGAAATAAAGAGACAGCTACGGGATTTTTTCCTGGATGTGCATAACTCTGAAGATGGCCGCCAGATACTTAAAGGGCTGGGCATTGATAAATTCGTGATTGTTTCAGACCGGGATTATGATTCCATCAGGGAGATGAAAAAAATATTGGAATGGTAATGTGAAAATTACTCTGCTTTTACCGGCTTTCTGGACAAGAGTATGGTCAATAAGTATCCGCGCCAAGATAATGGGTATTGTAACTCTCTGTATCCTTTTTTTCGCCCTGGCCATGGTCTGGTTTGCTCAGCGTGATATGTTAGCCTCACTGAGGAACGAACTTATTGAAAGGGCCATCACCGTTACTACGAGCTTGGCCTCGCAAAGCCGCGATTTAATACTCACCGATAGCCAGTTTGTCCTCTTTACTCTTATCAGGGAAGAGTATGCCAGTCATGAAGATATCGTCTATATCTTTGTATTAGATGATGACGATAATGTTCTGGTCCATACTTTTGACGATGGATTTCCAGCCGATATATTGAGAGTCAATTATCTGGATGCCGGGGAGCCATACCGGGTTCAGGTATTGCAGGCCGAGACAGGCAGGATACAGGATGTGGCCGTCCCCATATTTACTGACCATTCTATCGTTATGCGCCTCGGGATATCTGAAAGCGCTATAAATGCCACAGTAAATAAATACATCAGCAATATTTTACTCTGGACCGCTCTGATACTGGTTCTTGGTCTCATTGTGGCTTATGGTCTGGCCTCTTTTCTCACCAGGCCCATCTCTCAATTATCAGAAGCGGCCCGGGCCATCGGTAAGGGTGACTTCAAATGGAAAGCCCCGCCCTGGGCCAGGGACGAGGTCGGCAGCCTGGGCGCCGCTTTTAACGAGATGAGCGATGAGCTTAAACACAAAGATAAAATGAGGGAGCAACTGCTAGCCAAAGTAATCAGCGCTCAGGAGGATGAGCGCAAGCGTATAGCTCGTGAGCTTCACGATGAAACGGGTCAGACCCTGACATCCATGCTGGTCAGTCTTAAAGTCGTTGAGGATTCAACCGATTCTCCGCTGACCAAGAAAAAGATAGCCGAACTCAGGGTCTTAACATCACAGGCATTGGAAAGAGTGCACGACATGGCTACGGAGCTTCGTCCCAGTATCCTGGATGATATTGGCCTGGTAGCCGCTATCAGACGATACACAGAAGAGTATTCAAAAAAAATAGGCATAGCAGTGGATTCCCACATCAGTGGATTCGGCAGCCGGCGTTTATCACCGGAGATTGAAATTACCGTTTATAGAATTATCCAGGAAGCTCTGACCAATATTGTCAAACACGCAGAAGCTCGTCGCATTAGTGTTATAATGAGTTTGGCAGATTCAACCCTGACAGCTATAATTGAAGATGATGGAAAAGGCTTCAATATTAAAGCGCCAACGACATCCGGCAATGGAAAAAACCTGGGGATCTTTGGCATGAACGAGCGAGCCTCCCTGGTAGGCGGAAATCTTACTATTGAATCCAAACTCCGCAAGGGGACTACTGTTTTTTTACAGATTCCACTGGCTCTGCCGTCGGAGTGATTTGATGAGCAAGATAACAGTTCTCATCGCTGACGACCATGCCGTTTTGAGGGGCGGACTTAAAGCCCTGCTGGACAACGAACCGGATATGAAAGTAATATCCGAAGCCAGCGACGGCCGCGAGGCGGTGGAGAAATGCGGTGAAGTCCGGCCGGATGTAGTGCTTATGGATATCACCATGCCGGGGCTTACCGGTATTGAGGCTACCAAAGAAATCAAAGAGCGCTACCCTTCAGTTAAAATCCTGGTGCTGACAATGCACGAGGACACTGACTATCTCCGCCAGGTAATCAGCGCCGGAGCTGATGGCTTTATCCCAAAAAAAGCTGCCGATACCGAACTCCTGGCTGCAATCCGGGCAACCCATCAGGGCGAGCGTTTCCTCCACCCTTTGATGACTTCCGCCCTTATTGATGAAATGCGTAACGGGACGGCTGATAAATCAGGAGAAGAAAAAAAGGAAACAGACGCTCTTAGCGAGAGGGAAAGAGCTGTACTCCAGCTGCTGGCCCTGGGACACACAAATCAGCAGGTGGCTGACCAGCTGTTTCTGAGTGTCAAGACAATAGAGAGCTATAAATCCCGGCTAAAAGTAAAGCTGGGACTGAACAGCCGGGTGGACATGATAAAGTACGCTATGAACAGCGGACTTCTTGACACGAAGAAGTAAATCGCAGTTTTCGAACACCAGAGCGGTTCCGGCCGTCTGTTAATCTGAGTTAGCAAATTTCTTTGTGTCAGACAATCCAAGAAACATCTTTCCCGCTAATTGTCCCGTTCCACTTTCTTACCCCTCTATATTTTCCGTTTCTACTCTACTATTTAAAAAATATAGGGAAAACCCTTACACGAACGTCACGATAGCAGGGTTTTCCCCGCTAGTCGCGTTTCCTTACGCGATTTACAATATTGATAATAACTTGCGAACCTGTAAGGTTACAAAATTGAAACTTTTAGGTCTCGTTTTATTGTCTGCTATCACTAATAATGGGATGTAATACCCATATAAGCTGTATAAGTATTGTAGATAAAATGTTCTGAGAAATGGAGTAATTTACCCCGGAAACAAGTAATAAATCAGGGGATATTTTTGCATCCCGCTCAGGATTAATTCCGCCGGTTGGACATTATATAAGGGAGGGCAGAACCTTGACAAGTCGTAAAATCACCAGAAGGACCTTCATAAAGGCGTCCGGTGCCGCCGCGGCAACGGTGGCTCTAAGTCAGTATCTGTTTGGCTGGTCAATAAAACCACTCCTGGGCCGCACCAAAGGTCAAGCAGGTCTTAATGAGGAGTGGGTGCCTACCACCTGCTGGATTGGCAAGCAGGAATGCGGCATGCTGGCCCGCGTGGTCAACGGCCGGATAGTCAAGCTGGAGGGTCACCCTGACCACCCCAGAAATCTTGGAACGCTCTGCGTCAAAGGGCAGGCCCAATTAATGTCTATCTATGACCCATATCGGATTAAAGCGCCTTTATTAAGGACCAATAAAAAGGGCGTACCCGGAGAATGGCGGGAAATCTCCTGGGATGATGCTTTAACCCGGGTTGCCGAAAAAATGAATGAGGTAAGAAAGCGGGACAAGCGCCTGCTTCTCTGGCAAAAAGGCAGAAGCAAGGCGAAGGA
>JAZFUC010000173.1:0-3503 GCA_036446995.1 Dehalococcoidales bacterium
GGATAAGGAACTTCATGCCCGGCTCCAGGGTCTCTTTATATTTACCGAGCCGTTCCACGATGCCCTTTTCCGCCTGACGAATGATAATGATCGACTTGGCCAGCGTGATTACTACCACTACCAGTACCACTATGAGAACTACAACTCCTCCTGACATATTCAATTACCTCCTTCAGCTTTTTCCACTATCAGTGTATTACGGTTTTTTCCGGTGACTGTTATTACATCACCCTCTTTAATATCTTCATCCGCCCTGGCTTTCCAGCGCTCAGTATCAATCTTTACCCGACCGTCAGTATTTCTGGCAATGCTCTTAAGGACGGTTCCCTGCCGGCCGATAATGGCATCTACATTCGTTTTTTGGGTTTTTACGGCCATCCGCTTGCGTACATAATGCCGGAGGACAAATATATAAATAACACAGATAATACTGGTGACTATAACAGTCAGTATCCAGGATTCAAACGGCCAGGTCACCAGCCCCCCCAGGACGAAAGCGGAGCCGATGAAGACCAGGTCCAGGCCCGATTCCACCCCGATAACGAGCTCCAGAAGAATAAAAAGGAGCCCCAGACCGACGAAAATCAGCCACATCCACAGGTCCGTAAAATCCAAAGCCACTTCTCCGTTCATATCATCTTCCTCTGGCGCTCCGATTAACGTATCGGGATTAGAGTGTAGTGCCTGCCGGAGCTAATGTCAATACCCCGCAAAAGTGTAGCTTATTTTCCTGTATTTCTAAAAACAAGGGCCAGGCGGTAGAAAACAAGCAGGTTGGTTAAAACGGCGATGACGAAAAGGCAAAAATAAGCCTGCCCGGCCACTGCCCCGAGCATAACCA
This sequence comes from Dehalococcoidales bacterium, assembly GCA_036446995.1. Classification (GTDB taxonomy): domain Bacteria; phylum Chloroflexota; class Dehalococcoidia; order Dehalococcoidales; family UBA2162; genus JAZFUC01. The sequence goes on from JAZFUC010000173.1 coordinate 842, forward strand.
GCAAGAGTCTGACATCACGGGAAGCCAGAGACTGAAAACCCCGGTCAAAGAGATTCTTGTATTCCGGGCCGATACGGGCCCTGGTGTAACTGATAGAGATGGAGCCGGTAGCGGCCAGCAAGCCGACCAGCCATATCCCCGGATAACTTTCATTGGAGACAGACCAGATGGTGAGTCCCAGCAGGATCAGGACATCGGCATAGCGGTCCAGCACTGCGTCCAGAAAACCGCCGAATTCCGAGGTCATTCTTTTCAATCGGGCCAGTTCGCCGTCTACCCCGTCAATTATAGAGGAAAGCTGGGCCAGGAGTCCCCCGATGATATTCTGCCCGAAAACAAAGCTGAGGAAAGAAAGAAGGGCCAGGCCGAAGGCCGCCCATGTCACCTGGTTAGGGGTTATTTTCGTCCCGGCCAGCCCCCTGGCCAGCGGCCCTGAAACTCTCCTGTTGATAAATCTGGAGACGTAACCGTCATAACGGGAATCCATAATCCGGCGGCTAACTCCGGGCCACCTTTAAATCTTCCTCGGTATCCACATCCATCCAGAAGCAGCCGCTGACATCGCGGGTATGAAAACAGTTCCCCCGGCTGATAAAGAAACGAATCGCATCATTCATTTCAACGCCGTTACCGTCCCGGTTTATCAATTCATCAAGAATATCGAAGAAGTGTGGAGTCAGCAGAAAGACGCCGGTGTCAACGGCGTCCCAGCGGGTCAGGTTTTTCCCGATATCTTTTATACATCCATCGTTATCGAGCGCCACCCGGGTTGCTTCATCCAGATTTATCGACTGAGAGGGTGTGTAATCAACGCACAGGGTATCTTCCGCGGTTTCATGATACAAGAGACGCCTGACCAGTTCCTTGTCGATTATGTGGTCACCCATGCAGAGGACCACCGGTTCACCATTCGCCCAGTTTTTTACCTTGTGAACGGAAACGGCAAGTCCTCCCAGGTAATCAAGATTGGAAATATAGTGCAGCTCGGCCCCGAAACGCCGGCCATCGCCGAGCAATTCTTTTATCGAGTCGGCCAGGTAGCCGACCACTATGGCGATCTGCTCGATTCCGGAGGCAACAAGCGCCTCGATGGGATACCTTATCAGCGGCCCTTCGCCATCTACCGACAGCAGTACCTTGGGACAGGTATCGGTCAGAGTTCCAAGGCGGTCCCCATCTCCAGCCGCCAGAATAACACCTTTTTTAATTCTTTTCAGCATCCTGCCTACCTTTCATCATTCGATAGGATCTAATTAACCTAACGATTTTGAGTTTAATTCCACAGTGATGGTTTGTCAATATCCCCTTACATAACCTTTTCCCTTGAGTGCCCTCCGGTTCAAGTGATACAATAAAACCTGCCGAACAGGGGGGTAAAATGCCGCTGGATTCTATTATCATCAAGGGCGCCCGCGAACATAACCTGAAAAACATCGATGTAGTCATTCCCCGTGACAAGCTGGTGGTCATCACCGGCGTGTCCGGTTCGGGCAAGAGTTCGCTGGCTTTTGACACCATATACGCCGAGGGTCAGCGCCGCTACGTGGAATCTCTCTCCGCTTACGCCCGCCAGTTCCTGGGCAGGATGGAAAAGCCGGAGGTGGATTACATCGAGGGACTCAGCCCGGCCATTTCCATCGACCAGAAAGGCCCCTCCCGCAATCCGCGTTCCACAATGGGAACGGTAACGGAGATATTTGACTACCTGCGCCTCCTATTTGCCCGGGCCGGACACCCTCACTGCCCCCAGTGCGGCCGGGAGATAGCCAGCCAGACGGTGCAGCAGATTGTCGATGCCATCCAGGATATCCCGAAAGACAGCCGGATTATGATTATGGCCCCGCTGGTGACTGACCGCAAGGGCGAGTATCTGGCCCTTTTTGAAGATTTACGGAAATCCGGCTACGTCAGGGTACGGGTGGACGGAAAAATCCGCGACCTGTCAGATGATTTTCAACTGGCTAAAACTAAAAAACACTCCATCGAAGCGGTGGTAGACAGGCTGGTTGTTGGACAGAGCGGCGGCCAGGACCGGATTTCCGATTCGGTGGAAACAGCCCTGAAACTGGGCACCGGGGTAGTGCTGGTGTACGTAACAGATGGTGAGGAAATGATGTTCTCGGAGCATTTCGCCTGCGTATACTGCGGTATCAGCCTGGGCGAGATAGCCCCGAGGAACTTCAGTTTTAACAGCCCTCATGGAGCCTGCCCCACCTGCACGGGCCTGGGATTCAGACATGAAGTGGCTCCGGAACTGGTTCTGAACCGTGACCTGTCTATTATGCAGGGGGCAATCCGTCCCTGGCAGTTCCACACCTGGTACCTGTACCGGCTGGAATCCCTGGCCAAATCGAAAGGTTTCAGCCTGGACACTCCCCTGAATCAGCTAAGCGAGGAACAGATTTATCCCCTCCTCTACGGTGAAGGCGGAGAATCCAGGGTCTACCGGCGTTTTGGCAAGGTAAGACACTACCAGGAGGGTTTTGAGGGCATTATCCCGACTATGGAACGGCAGTACCGGGACACGGAATCGGACAACTCGCGGTCCAATATCGAGCGTTATATGGTGCTGAAACCGTGTCCGGACTGCCAGGGTAAGCGCCTGAAACCGGAATCCCTGGCGGTGACGGTGGGCGGGATAAATATTATGGATGTCAGCGTG
>JAZFUC010000174.1:0-2530 GCA_036446995.1 Dehalococcoidales bacterium
TCCTTATTTTCCAGACGGCTGACCAGTCTGTCCGGGAGGTATTTGGCGCCTTTTTTGATTGCCCGGTTGGCCATCATCAGGTCGAAAGCCGCCCGGTCAAGTATACAGGCCTGGGTTTCCTCCCGTTGCACGTGGAGCAGGTTTCCCGAGGGGGAAAATAGCCGGGCGCTGTTCACCTTTTTTAGAATCACACTGTCATCGATGTCAAAGGCGCTGACACATTCCTGGCTGACTATGCCGGTACAGCAGACCCCGGTTCCCGCCTGCGGTTCACGTTCCAGCACGGCCACATCGTGCCCCGCCTCCGCCAGTTTGCCGGCGGTGTAGCTTCCTATCGGTCCGCCGCCGATAACTACCGCGTCATACAACTTTGTTCCTGATGACCTCCGAAAAATAATTTACCTTGCGGACTTTCCAAATCCGGTATTTAATTTAATCTGCTTGCGATGAAGTGGCTTTACCCGGGTTTCTTTTCAGGATTTTCTTGAGGTAATGGAGCACCACGGGTATAATGGTGACAACCGCAATAATCAGCAGTGAGTTCAGGCCGTTGATACTGACTCCGAGCAACAGATTAAAGGCCAAAATACTGAGGGTTACCACGGCGATGGACAGTCCCAGCGAAAGGACGATTCTTTCCAAAAGGTTTATTTTGTTGAAAAAGACGAGTGTCCAGGCGAAACCAGGCAGGAAAAAAACCAGCGTCAGTCCCAGTACTGCCCTGACGGCGGGCACGCGCTCGAGGAATGGGAGTACGAATTCCAGTACTTGCCTGATTGGGGTAAACCAGTCCATTGTTTATTTTTCCTGTATATCTCTTGTTAGTCGGGCTTTCTTATGAATTGGCGGCACTATTTTCGCTCTATTCCGGTGTCTGCTTATCTGATGATTCCCGTCCTGGCGCTGGCTTATTATATCGCTTTTATTCCTCATCAGGAATACCCTTTCCCGGTGCACATCGATGAATGGGTGCATATGGCTTATGCCAACGCGATGTGGCAGGCAGGCGATACTACTTTCACCGACCCCTTTCTCGGGCAGGGTGTGATCGGGCTCGGCACTCCTCATCTTGAGGCTGGTTTCCATGTTTTCTGGGGTGCCTTTCATCAGATTAGCGGCATTTCTTGGCTGACCATCTTCCGGTATTTCCCCGGGGTCATTTTTATGATTACCGTTTTATCGGTCTATATCTTTGCTCGGAAACAGGGCTTTGGTTGGGAAGCTGCCCTCTTTGCCTGCCTGATACCGACCACGGTGGGCATTATGGGCCCTGCCTTTCTGGTTCCGGTGGCCATGGGATTACTTTTTGTCCCCCTGGCGCTTTACCTCGCCTTTAATTTTCGGAGCGTGGGGGCATATCTGGTGCTTTTTATTTTCGTGGCTTTTTTGCTCTCCATCCATGCTCCGTCCGCCATTATCGTGGTTATTGTGCTCGTTCCTTACATACTACTTAATCTCAAAGGCAACTTCAAGCACGCCCTGGGGCTGACGCTGGCCCTGCTGGTCCCTTTCCTGGCGCCCTTTCCCTGGATATTCAGCATGTTGGGGCCCACGGCAACCAGGCTGCTCACTCCTCAGGTGTTACCCACCTATATCGACTTTCCCCGGATTATGCTGGCTTATGGTTACCTGCCCATCGGCGTCTGCCTGCTGGGTACTTTCTTGCTGGCGGTGAGGGGAGGTAAAAAGAATTACGGCTTAATCCTGGGTTTGCTGGCTGTGCTGGTGATACTGGTTGCTTATTTTGTTTTTCAGTACGGGTTAGACATAATGTATACGCGCGGGCTCATGTTCATGATGTTGATGGTGAGCATTATCGCCGGCGTCGGACTGGCCGGTGTGAAGGACTTCAAAATACCGGAGAGCCTGGCTTCCCGGATGAAAGTGCCTCAAATCGTTAACCGGCATGCCGGCAAGTTCCTGGCCCTGGTTCTGGTCGGGGTAATCCTGGCGGTAAGTATTCCTGACCGGCAGGACACTGGTTACTACCTGATGATTGATAACGAAGATTACCAGGCATTTATCTGGATTAAAGAGAACGTATCCAGCGACTACGGGACGGCCATTCTGGACCCATGGAAAGCCACCGCTTTCACCGCCATAACCGGAAAGGCGGCTTATTCGCGGACTCATTCCTTTCCCACCCCCCGCGATAAAGTAGCCGAACAGTTCCTGGAAAACGGCTCCGGCAACACCACCTTCTTGAACGAAAACAAGATTTCTCTAATATATACCGATGCTGAGGTCAAGAACCCTGACCTGACGGAGGTCAGGGAGAACGTCTACCTGCTGGAAAACCCCGGGTAGGCGGGCACTGTTGACACGGCCTGGCTCTGTTGTCGCCGGGGAATAAATTATGATAGTATAGTTTCAGGGAACAATCCGGTTAAATCGGGGTGTAGCGCAGCCAGGTAGCGCACCTGAATGGGGTTCAGGTGGTCGGAGGTTCGAATCCTCTCGCCCCGAGACTAGATTGGGGGTATTTACTGGCATCCCTGGTGGTGTTTGCTAGCATTTTCTGTTTCAGCTT
>JAZFUC010000175.1:0-8357 GCA_036446995.1 Dehalococcoidales bacterium
GTCCTCAGGAGGGGCCTCATCTTTTCTCCTCATGCCTCTTCTTACATTAATGGCCCTGAACAGATTCCGGTTCCTTTTGCCTATTTCCCAAAGTCCGGCCTCATCAAGTTCCATCCCGGTGGCATGCGAGATTATAGGCGGAATATTATGTATGTGATATGCAACTCTCCCGCCAAACTGGCCTCTGAATGATGACAAAAATCCGCACATTCCGATGGAGTCATCGATGGTGTGCATCATCTCGTTCCATTCGGTGATGGCACAAGATACTTCATTAGATATTTCATTACGCTTTTCCCATTCCAGGAAATATTTTTTAAACTTATCATCAGGTACGGCCACCCAGTCTCTTACGAACTCTTCTCTCTCCTCTTTGGTAGGGAGGGGGTCCTGGGGGAAGGAGCCTTCAATCTGGGTAATAGCCATCTTCTCACCGGTGGCTATCATGAGGAAATAAGGAGGGTTCAGTTTTCCCAGCTTGATGGGTATCTGCTCAAATTTTTTCACCGTATTATGGTCGTATTCTTCAGCCCCGTTGCCAATCTGGCGGGCGGCGTGATAAACGCCATTGGCCAGGATATCACCAATCCCTTCCCGCCAGACAATTTTTTCAACCAGCCAGAAAAATCTGTCCTTAACCTCGGAGGGAAATCCGGGCATCTCCTTATCAGTCAAAATGCCGGCTTCGTAAAGCTCGATGGCGAAGGCGATGACCTGGGGGGTTGAGTAGGAGTCAAGTCCGTACTCCTGGGTAACGGCCAGTATGTCGTAACTAAAGTCCAGCTCCTGGAAAGCGGCCATATGATAGGTGTCTTTGGCAAAGCATTTTAAGAAAAATGTTTGGCGTTTCGGGGAGGTAACCACCAAATGGCATTTCTTGGGACAATTATAGCAGCCTGTTTGTCGATGGACGTGTTTTTTCTTCAAAGCCGCCCACCGCTTTTGAATACTTTTATTCCAGTAGCCCCTTATCCGCTTACGCGCGTTGCCCCAGGCGAAATTATTATGGTGGAAGCTGTCATCATCATCGACGGCCATCCAGTCGCCGACACTCGAGCTCTCGCTAATTTCTTTAATCAGGGGGAGGCAGATATCGAAAAGTTCAGCCGGCCGGGCAATATTAATGTCCTTGGTTCCCCGAACAGCTATCGCCTTTAACCTTTTATCCCCCATAACCGGGCCGACCATTCGGGCGGCGCTGGAGTTACCGCTATCGATAGATGCCATATAAACCCTGTTTTCACCGGCCGGGCCAATAGCCGCCACCTGGGCTTTGTCTTCCTTCAACTCTTCCCGGATAAGGGCGGCGGTTTCCTGACTGCCTTTCCCCCGGAGATGAGTGGCATCACGTATTTCTACTTTGTCATTGTTTATCCACAGATAGACCAGGTCGCTGGCCTGGCCGCGAATGACTATTTTATCGTAACCGGCATATTTCAGTTCCGGTCCGAAATAACCACCCATTAATGAGTGGGCCATCAAGTTTGTCTGGGGAGAAATTGTATTAACAGCCGTACGGTTGGCACCGGGAACGGGTGTACCGTGTAAAAGACCTGCACTGAATATCAGCAGATTCTCAGGGGAAAAAGGTTCAACTTCAGGGGGAACTCTGTCCCAAAGTATCTTGGCGGCAGAACCCTGACCCCCCAGATAGAGTTCAGCTGTTCTCGGATCAGTTTCCACCTTGTCAATACTCCCTCTCGAGAGATCAATTTCTAAATTATACCCGGTCTCTCCGTACCTCATTTTTCGCTCCCTTCAGGTTAGTAAGCCTTTAATACTGAATCAAAATAATTATTCGCCTTTTCCGCCAGCATATCGTGATATTCGTAGAACATAGTACTTGCTTCAGAACGCAACCAGTTCTTGGGCAACAGCTCTTCCGGCAAATCAGGGTCAAAGTAAGGCAGACGGCGGTATTCGTGAATCAGCTTGAACCTCTCGGTAAAAAAATCGCTTGGGTCAATACCATGGTCGCTCTTAAGAAGCTCCAGGCGCTCTTCCAGTTTGGTGTGATGCTCGGTAATAAAACTGGTATATCTCTTGTGGATACGGTCAAGATCCCAACAGCGTGAAATAATAGTCTTTGGATTACTGAACCCAAGGTGCTTGGCCCGAAAGATCTGCACACATTCCTTAATCTTAAGCTTCCTCACCAACCCTTCAACCTCCTTACTCAAATCGTGAGGTGAAATCCAGGTAGCCGTGCTCAGTGGTCCGTAACCCATCCAGGTTAACTCCTGGCGCAGTTTATCCCTGGCCTCTCGTCTTTCCTCCGGGATAAAATATACAATAACGCTCCAATAGCCATTCCAGCTGCCACTTTTTCTTTCAAATATGCGCCGTTCTCCCTCTTCCAGCAAGACCATTCCTTCATCTGTGAGTGAATAATAACTCTTGGCCCCGTTGTGTCTTACTTTCAGCAGACCAGCCCCGCACATTCTCGATACGGCTGACCTGACAGATTGCTCGGAAATATCGAAATTTCTCAGCAGCTTAATCAGGCTGCCAATTCCAATTTCCACCCCTCTGTAACGTACGTAATCACCGTAAAGGGTCAGCATTGCCGCTCTGGGACGAATCATCAGCATGTCTCATAATTAGTATTGCGTATTTTTCACGCTATGATATATTAACAGTTACTTATTGATGCGTCAAGCTCCCAACAAGCCCCGGTGAGAATAGAATAACACCCTAAGTTTGTTCCTGTCAACCCATTATACTCACAAGGGATGTCATAAATTAGTTATAGCGTTAAATTAACGACATATAATAATAGACGGGGTTTCCAGCCTGCAATCCTTCTTTTACCTCGCAATTATTCAATATATCAGGTGAACTTGCCCCAGCAGGCATAAAGTAGGTATAATACATTATTAAACTGTTAATAATACCCGGTATCACTATCAGAATCGGATTAACATTAAATTTATCGATACAAAATGTGACTGCAAAAGGGGATTAAGTGTATCAGGGTGAGAACCGGATAATTCTCTCTTATCACCCGGCAACCGGACAACAACAGGTTAACTACTTTATTTCTAATAAGCGAAAAGGAGAAAAGCCTTGAGCGAAGAAAAAGAATCTACGATGCACAGCTTGATGAAAGGCAGGAGCCTGGGCAGCGTCAGGTGCCTTCAGTGCTACGAGCGAATCACATTCCCCCCGGGAACCGCCAGCGCGGCCTGCCCGAAATGCGGTTTTGAGTGGAGATTATCCTGGAATATGGGACCCAACTTCCCGAGAATCCGCGGGCCCGTCTGGGAGACCAACCGCAGGCTCACCGAACAAATTATGCAAAAAAAACAAGGGGAGAAATAAAACTATGGCCCTGAACAAGAAGATAGCGTATATCGACCTGACCACCGGCGATATCGATATCAAGCCGATACCCGTTGAAATGCGGAAAAAATACATCGGCAGCCGGGGGCTGGATGCGTACCTGCTCTATAACCACATTAAACCGGGAATCGATGCCCTCGGCCCGGAAAACGTGGCTGTCATAAGCGCCGGTCTGCTGGTAGGCACTCCTTCATCGGCAGCCTGCCGGACCCATGTTTGTGCCAAATCCCCCCTTACCGGCTATTTTGGCAGCACCAATATGGGAGGGTTCTTTGCCCCGGAGATGAGAATGGCCGGTTTCGACCACCTGGTGATTACCGGTAAAGCCGCAAGTCCGGTCTACCTCTGGCTGCAGGATGGTGAAATAGAAATCAGGGACGCCGCCAATATCTGGGGAAAATATGTCTTTGATACCCAGGTAGCTATTCGGGAAGAACTGGGCGACAGGGATATTAAAGTATTAACCATCGGACCGGCGGGGGAAAAGCTGGTACGGTTCGCCAATGTAATGACCGGACTGAAGAATGCCGGCGGCCGGACCGGGATGGGAGCCGTGCTCGGCTCGAAGAACCTCAAGGCCGTTGCCGCCAGAGGCACCATGGATATTACCTTGGCCCATCCCATGGAAGCACTTGACTACAACCGGGAATTTATGTCCCAGATTATATCTTCAAAAATCAGCCAGACGCAGGGCAGACTGGGTACCCCGTCTATCTTCGGGGCCACCAATACCCAGGGCATGGTAAATACCCACAATTCACTGCTGAACCAGCTTGAAGATGCCGATGCTGTAGAGGCGGAAGCAATTGACGAACACATCATCGGCATGGCCGGCTGTTTCGGCTGCGGAGTACATTGCCGGGGCAAATTCATTATACCCGAGGGAAAATACGCCGGAACCTACGACGAAGGTCCGGAATACACCCACCAGGTCTCCTTCGGCGCCATTACCGGCTGCCGGGACACCAATGCAATCCTTGAAGGTACCCACCTGACCAACATGTACGGGATAGATGTCCTGGAAGTGGGCAACCTGATTGCCTGGGCATTCGAGCTTTACGAAGAAGGAATTCTTACCAATGAGGACACTGACGGACTGGAACTAACCTGGGGCAACCACGAGGCGGTCCTTGAGATGACCAACCGCATCGCCCGCCGTGAAGGACTGGGCGATATCCTGGCCGAAGGCGGTATCCGCGCCTCCCGGATAATCGGCAAGGATTCCATCAAACACTTCGTCCATGTCAAAGGCATGGGACAGATGAACTCTGATGAAAGAGCCACGCCGGCGCTGGCGCTGAACATCGCCACCGCATCCCGGGGTTGCGACCATCTCAGAAGTCGGCCGGCTATAGACCTCTACCACCTGCCGGAACCGGTACTGAGAAAGATTTACGGTCAGCCCGTGGCATATGACGGACCGCTGACATCGGATTACTCCGATTACGAAGGCAAGCCCTGGCAGGTCTTCTGGCATGAGAACACCTATATGGCGGTAGACAGCCTCGGCATCTGTAAGTACCATACAACTTTCCTGGGAGCGACCCATCCCAACTTCGAAGAATGGTCCAAGCTGATATACCTGATTACCGGCCTGGAGATGAGCCCGAAAGATATCTGGACAGCCGCCGAACGGTCCAACAACCTGGAGAGAATGTTCAACCTCAGGGAAGGCCTGACCAGACAGGACGACTGGCTGGTAGACCGCTATTTCGATTTACCGAACCCGCTGGGTGTTCCGGCCGTCCGGGGCAAGAGCATTGATAGAGACAAGTTGACCAGGATGATTGATGAATTATACGCACACAAAGGCTGGGACGAACAGGGTGTTCCTACACCGGAAACCCTGAAAAGGCTCGGTATTGATCAAGAACCGTCGCATATGCTTTAGCATCTGGGACATATTTTTAGGAGGAGATAATTTATGGCTAAAGTACTGGCTATTGACTACGAGAAATGTACCGGCTGCCGTTCATGTGAACTGGCCTGCTCGATAAAACATGAAGGCGTCAGTAACCCGTCAAGAAGCCGGATAAAGGTCATCAAGTGGGAAGAAGAAGGGCGATATGTCCCGATGACCTGCCAGCAATGCAAGACCGCTCCCTGCCTGGAGATTTGCCCGGTAAGGGCTATCTCCCGTGACGAAAGCTTTAACAGGGTATCCGTGGATTACGATACCTGCATCGGCTGCCGGATGTGCGTGGCTGTTTGTCCTTTCGGAGCCATGGCCTTCGATACTCAGACAAACCGGGTAAGAAAGTGTGATCTTTGTGATGGTGACCCCCAGTGCGTCAGGTTCTGTGATGTGGATGCGGTGATTTATGTTGAAGAAAGTGACCAGAACGCGGCTGCCCAGATAACGGCCGCCGATAAATTATCGAACTTGCTTCTGAAGGTATCCTGAGCCGTGTCCGGTGAACAGGATTCCGGGTAATAAAAACCGGTCAGTAAACTGACCGGTTTTCACTTGATCACGTAGTTAGATTTTTCTTATCCGGCACAAAAGGGCCTTCATCTCGGTATACCCGGTAATCGGATCACGGGGCTCCAGGGAGGTCAGGTCATTGACGTTGGCTTCAGACCAGCCGTGAGGAACGCTGACCACGGTCGCTGCCAGGTCTTCGGTCAGACTTGCCTTCATTTTTATCTCACTCTTGGGCGTCTCAATGGCTATCATATCACCATCGGCAATGCCGTATTCGCGGGCTGTATCCGGATGAATCTCGACCAGCGGGTCCGGGGCCTGCCGCCTCAGAGAGGGCACATTTCTGAACTGGGTGTGAGTGTACTGCTGCAGGCGGGCGCCGGTGGTCAGGATTAAGGGGTATTCAGCGGCCATTTTCGGATTGCTGAGCGGGCTCTGGCTGGGTTCGTGATGAACCGGCACAGGGTCGTACCCGTTCTCCTCTAACGTCTCCGAGAAAAGCTCAATCTTACCGGACGGGGTGCGGAACTCGCCCCGCTGCCCCAGGTCGTATTTCTTTTCGGCGAAGAAGACTCCCTCGGGATGGTCCTCGGTCAGTTCCTTAACCGTCTTACCGCTGGGCTTCAGCCAGTATTCCACGATTTCTTCATCGGTCTGCCAGGGGAAAAAGTCTCCATAACCCATTTTCCGGCCCAGCTCGCTCCAAAATACCCAGTCCGCCTTTGATTCATAGAGTGGCTCGATCATTTTCTTGCGGTACAGCAGGTAAGGCATGCCGCTGGTAACGGCATAAACATAGCCCAGTCCACTGCGCTCAGCGAAGGAACTGGCCGGAAGCACAATATCGGCCAGTTCGGCCGTCTCTGTCATAAACATATCGATAACCACCAGAAAATCGAGCGCCTTCATGGCTTCTTTCATCCGCTGGGAATCAGGCAGTGTCAGCACGGGGTTACCACCGGTGACGATCATTGATTTGATGGGATAAGGTTTTTCATCCAGGATGGCATCTGCCAGGTACATCACCTGCCCGTAAGGGGCCTCCCGTCCCCAGAGGCGGTAAAAGAGGGGGTGCTCGGTGGAGCCGATAGGGTCCTCTTCTACTTTTATATGCATGCTGCCCAGGCGAGGGAAGGGGGTACTGACCCAGCCGCCCGGATTATCGATGTTGCCGGTGATGGCCTGAAGGATGGCGAAGGCCCGGCCCGTCTGGAGGCCGTTAAGGTGCTGGTCTATTGCGCAAGTGCCCGGAGCTATGCTGGCCGATTCGGCGTTGGCAAACATCCGGGCGATTTTCCTGATATCATCAGCCGGCACCCAGGTTATCTTCTCCACTTCTTCCGGAGAATACTGCTTAACGTGCTGGCTGAGTTTATCAAAGCCGATGGTGTTTTTCTCCACGAATTCTTTATCATAAAGGTCTTCCGAGATGATGACATTCATCATGCCCAGGGCCAGGGCGCAGTCCGTGCCCGGCCTTATCGATATATGAACACCCTTTTTGGCCAGGGGAGTCCGCTTGGGGTTGATAACCACCAGGTCCATTTTGCCCTGGTCAACAGCTTCATGAATGAGATTAGCCAGGGGAAACTTGGAATTGTCCGGGTCGGTTCCCCAGAGAAAGACGCATTTAGAATTCGCCGGTTCTTCCAGCAGAAAGGTGCCCAGGGTCAGCTGCTGGGCGAGTATACGGGAGCGGTAGCAGTTACTCTCCACCGAGAGGAAGTTAGGCGTACCGTAGGCTCCCCGGAAACGACGGGCGAAGGCAGCCAGCTCGTTATTTTCTACCCCGATTGAGCCGCAGAAAATAGCCAGTGCGTGGGCGCCGAATTCCTTTTTTGAAGAGTCCAGCTTCTGGGCAATAATGTCCAGAGCTTCGTCCCAGGAGAGCCTCTCCCACTTACCGTTGACCTTCTTCATCGGGTATTGCAGCCGGTCAGGGGAATAAACATACTCCACGATAGCCTCTCCCCGGGCACACAGTTCGCCATGGTTCAGAGGGTGCTCGGTCATTCCGCTCACCCCGACCAGCCGGCCGTCCTCAATGTGGGCATTAATGCCGCATCCCGAGACACAGAGTATGCAATCAGTTTTAACAATTTTTTCAACCATAATAAGCTGCTTTCTCCTGGTTTATCCTGATTTTAAGAATACTAAATATCTTCTTAATTGAAAGTAACAGCGCACAGGTATTCAGGCACTAATCGTAATTATATAACAAGTTTTAGCCGTGTTTCAAGCGTGACGGCCTGGGAAAAGGCCGATCCGACGGGGAGAGCCTTACCCCAAATGTCATTCTGGAAGGAGACCCGATAGAATCGGGACGACTGAAGAATCTCAGGGCGGGGTGGGTAATGACGCACTCCCCCAACCCTGAGACCCTTCGCCCCGACAAGTCGGGGCTCCAGGGTGACAAAGGCGTAGTACTTTTAGGGCAAAGTCGGCGGGGAGCTACCGGGTCGTGCCAAGACCGCCTGTCCCTCAAGTGAAAACCGGGGAAGCGGTATAATACCCTTTGTTTTTATCTTTAATCCCCGACGGTCAATTCGTTCAGTTGCTGGAGCACTTCTTCCAGCGCGGCCAGTTCTTC
>JAZFUC010000176.1:0-2204 GCA_036446995.1 Dehalococcoidales bacterium
GCGAGGTTGACACAATTGAAGGTGAGCCATTTACAGACCGCCTGGTAATCCTTGAGTTTCCCACGAAAAAAGCAATCCATGACATGTTTTCAGACCCGGAGTATCAGGCCATTGCTGAATATCGGCTGGCGTCATCTGAAGCACGGATATTTGCCGTTGATAAGATTTCTGAGTAGGTTTCAATAAGAAATATTGGAAAGTAATAAAAGGGAGAATTAAATGGGAATCAGACGAGTTGTTACGGGACATACGCCGGATGGAAAAGCGACAGTAGTAAGTGATACTTTGGTAGAGGGGGTGACGGGCAGACCGGTTAATATGCTCTGGGGGTCTGAGGAAACAGTAACTTTTCCTGATAATGGGTCTCCGACTGCTTTTTCACCGACGGATTTTCCTTCGGTCGGAGGGTTCCGTTTTGGCGTATTCACTGTTCAACCTCAATCAAACACACCGCAGGCAATCAGTGAAAGAGAAGAAGCCTGGAAGAAGACGGCAGAGCATCCGGGAAAGCATTTTCATCCGGAACCGGACAACCCCGGTATGCATACGACCGATACTATTGACTTTGAGTATGTCATATCCGGAGAAATATGGCTTGAACTGGACGATGGCGAAGAAGTGCACCTGAAAGCCGGCGATACCGTCATACAGAACGGGACACGTCACGCCTGGAGGAATAAGGGAACAGAACCCTGCCAGGTAGTGGTGTGTATCATCGGCGCTCACCGTAAATAGCCTGGATAGAAAGAGATTGATATGGAAGATTTCAGCTTAACCGGGAAAGTAGCCATAGTCACCGGCGGAAACGGCGGCATCGGGAAGGCAATCGCTATCGGGTTGGCCGGAGCCGGGGCGGATATCGTCATCGCCGCCCGCAATAAAGAGAAAACGGCCGGGGTGGTTGAGGAGATTAAGAGCCTCGGCCGCCGGTGCATCGGGCTCGAGTGCAATGTGAGAAAAGCCGACGATATAAAAAATACGGTGGAAAAGACCGTTAAAGAGTTTGGCAAGCTGAACATCCTGGTTAACAACGCCGGGACTGCCAACCGGGCGCTTCCCCAGTCAATGACGGAAAAAGAATGGGACATTGTCATTGATATAAACCTGAAAGCAGGGTTCCTGTTTTCTCAGGCGGCCTATCCGGCCATGGTAAAAGCCGGTGGGGGCAAGATTATCAACATCGGGTCGATGATGTCCATCTTCGGCTCCGGGACTTCCGCCAATTATTCCGTCAGCAAAGGCGGAGTGATTCAATTAACCAAATCACTGGCAATTGCCTGGGCACAGGACAACATTCAGGTGAACGCAATCTGCCCCGGGTGGTTTGCAACCGACCTGACTAAGCAGCATACGGAAGACAAAGAACTGTACCGGACAATAATAAACCGGACTCCGGCGGGACGGTTTGGAGAAACAAATGAACTGGCCGGAGCGGCCGTTTTTCTTTCTTCAGCCGCCTCCAGCTTCGTCACCGGCCAGAGTATCGTGGTAGACGGCGGCTTTTCAATAAACGCTCTCTAGAAAAAATATTGTATTAGAGTGCCATCACTTTAAGATCGGGGGCTATTGTCAGTTTCGGCTCGGTCAGGGTCTGGATTTCTTCCGGCGTCCAGCCGGGGGCCGTCTCCGTCAACACCAGACCCTCAGGCGTCACTTTCACCACGGCCATATCGGTTATCACCATATCAACGCACTTAGGAGCCGTCAGCTTGTAGCTGCACTCGTTCAAAAGCTTGGGCGTGCCTTCTTTGGTGGTGTGGGTCATCACAATCACCAGTCGGGCCGCCCCGAAAGCCAGGTCCATCCCCCCGCCGATACCGCCCGGTTCCCGGCCGGGAATCAGCCAGTTGGCCAGGTCACCATTTTCAGCCACCTGGAGGCCGCCCAGGACGCAGAGGTCTATATGCCCGCCCCTTATCATACTGAAAGACTCTGAATGCTCAAAGAAACACATCCCCGGCAGGGGAGTGACAAACTGTCCGGAAGCGTTTATCAGGTGAAAGTCCCGCTCTTCATCCGTAGTGGCCCCCCGGCCGAAGCCGAGGCACCCGTTCTCAGTGTGAAACAGTACCTCTTCACCCTCCGGAATATAATTGATTGCCAGGGTGGGGATACCGGCGCCCAGGTTGACTATCATTCCTTCATGGAATTCACGGGCCACCCGCAGGGCCATCGTCTGCTCATC
This sequence comes from Dehalococcoidales bacterium, assembly GCA_036446995.1. Taxonomy (GTDB): domain Bacteria; phylum Chloroflexota; class Dehalococcoidia; order Dehalococcoidales; family UBA2162; genus JAZFUC01. The sequence continues at coordinate 2,186 of JAZFUC010000176.1, forward strand.
CAAGCGTTCTGCCATTTTA
>JAZFUC010000177.1:0-2770 GCA_036446995.1 Dehalococcoidales bacterium
CTGACCCGGCGGGAGAAACTCAAGCTGATATCCGGGCTTTATGTTATTATAGACACGCAGCTGCTGAAGGGACGGCCCCATCTTGAAGTGGCCGGACAGGCAATCAGCGGCGGGGCCAGGACGATTCAACTGCGCGATAAAGTGCTGAACAAGAAGGAGTTAATAACGGTCGCCCGCCAGATAAAGGCGCTCTGCGCCGAGCGTGAGGCTCTTTTTATAATGAACGATTACCTTGATATAGCCCTGGACAGTGATGCCGATGGACTCCACCTGGGGCAGGATGACCTGCCGGTCAGGACGGCCCGGGGTCTGCTGCCGCCGGGAAAGATAATCGGCTGTTCCACCACCAGCCCGGAACTGGCTATAGCCGCCCGGGCGGATGGGGCCGATTATATCGCCATCGGCGCCATCTACCCCACGTCCTCGAAAATATCCACCACCACTCCGGCTAAAGTCGTCGGGCTGGAAACACTGCGCCAGGTAAGACAAGCAATTGAGGGACCGATTGTAGCCATCGGCGGTATTACCGGAGACAATATCTCCGAAGTTATGGCAGCCGGGGCTGATTCGGCAGCCGTAATCAGCGCTGTAGTAGGGGCGGAATCGCCGGAAGCGGCCGCCCGGAAGATTGTAGAAAATATGGAGTTGCCGGCGTGAGCGGTCTGACCGAGAACCTGGATTCCATCTCCGAACGGCTCCGCCTGAATCTGGCTGTTAAAGACACCGCCAGGGAAAAGGCTTTACCGCTCTGCCGGGAGGTAATCCGTTACTCCAGCCAGTCCATCCGGGCCGTTCACCGCCAGGAGTTTGAACGGGCTACGGAGTTGCTCAAGACTGCCCGTGATCTGCTGACCGAGGCCGAACAGGCATTAAGCGACGGCATAGAGCTGGCCAATACCGGTTTTCTCAGGGATGCCCAGAAGGAATACGCCGAGGGCAGGATAACAACCGCCCTGGTGACCGGAAATCCCCCTCCCGACCCCGATGAACTGGGAGTCAATGCGGCCGCTTACCTCAACGGGATGGGCGAAGCAGTGGGAGAAATAAGACGCTACCTGCTGGACAGTATGAGGAAGGGTGACCTGTCCCGGGGTGAAGAGTTACTGGGAGCGATGGATGATATCTATAATGTGCTGGTCACTATGGACTTCCCTGACGCCATAACCGGCGGCCTGCGCCGCACCACTGATATGGTGCGGGGAGTGCTGGAAAGGACCCGCAGTGACCTGACTCTGGCCATCAGGCAGGATGAACTGGAAACCAGGCTGGATAAACTGGACTTAAAAGATAAGGAGTGAAAATGGCTAATCCGAACGGGCCTTATCCGGGCAGGCAGTTATTTGTCGGCTTGACGGCGGCTGGTAATCCGGCCCTGGCTTACTTTGTCTCCGGTAGAAGTCCGGCCAGCCGGGAAAGAAAGGCCACGCGGCGGGAAAACGCCATAATTATGGGCCCGCTGGGCGATGCACCCTATGACCCCTTGAGACACTACACCGCTGTGGCATATGACGAAGCTTCCGGCATCCTGGTGGTTACTAACGGAATCCAGACCCAGGCTATCCTTGAGACCTACAAGCTCCTCTATAATGTTGAGTCTGAGCCGGACCCGGCTTATTTAAAAATGATAATGGAGGGGGCCGCCTATGAGCCGGACAGTCTCCACACCCCCCGGATAGCCGCCGTAATTACCGGCCGCAAGGAACAACCCGACTGTGTACAGATTGTCAGTGTTATTACCGATAGCGGAGTTGCCCTGGCCAGGCAGGTGGAGACCAGGAATGGGATGTTGACCGGGGTCTCTACTTACAACGGTGATATGGAAACCCCTCAGCCTTTTGATATCGCCGCTGAATTACCTGAGCTGCCGGTAGAGGGTAAAACCGCGGCTGAACTGGCCGATTATCTGTACGGAATATCAGAGGCTACCAATAACGGGGAAGATATCAGGGTATGCGCCATCGGCGGTGTACTTGATAAAGAAAATCACACCTGGGATTTGTCAATAGTAAACCGGCACCAGAATTAAAAGAAACAGAGAAAGGGGTTTTTCTAAATGGATTTAGTATGGTTTGCAGTCATAGCTGGCATTATCGGGCTGGTGTTCGTGGTTTATCTCGCCTCCACCGTGTTAAAAAATGACATGGGGAATGAGCGGGTGCGCGAGATAACCTCGGCCATCGAGGAAGGAGCTTTGGCCTTCCTGAAACGGGAATACATGACTTTGACGATATTCGTTGTAGTCGTGACCATAATTCTGGCCCTGATACCTGATATCGGCTGGAGAACAGGTATAGCCTACCTGGCAGGGGCGATAACCTCGGCTGGCGCCGGCTATATCGGTATGAGAATGGGTATCAAGGCTAACGGGCGGACGGCCACGGCCGCCCAGAAGGGGCTAAACCCCGCCTTGCGTATTGCTTTCTCCAGCGGAGCGGTAATGGGCACCACTGTGGTAGCCCTTGGCATACTCGGCTTGAGCGCAATTTACCTCATTTTCGGGGGAGCCGACCTGGTTAAAATCATTGTCGGTTTCAGTTTCGGCGCCTCTTCAATTGCCCTTTTCTCCCGGGTGGGGGGCGGTATTTTCACCAAAGGGGCTGATGTAGGCTCTGACCTGGTTGGTAAGGTAGAAGCGGGAATTCCTGAGGATGACCCCAGAAACCCGGGGGTAATCGCTGATAATGTCGGAGACAATGTAGGTGACATCGCCGGCATGGGGGCTGACCTTTTTGAATCGTACGCCGCTTCAATTGTTGCCACCCTGGTAGTG
>JAZFUC010000178.1:0-2135 GCA_036446995.1 Dehalococcoidales bacterium
GTTGATACTGCGGCGCAGCCGGTCGCTGCCCGCCTCGGGGGCGAAAGTGAGGCCGGTCTTCTTGTGAGAGCGCAGCGAGTCCAGCAGTTCCACCGAAAAACTGTCGATATAGAGGCTGGGAAGGGAAAGAGCCAGGTTCTGGTGGTCACGGGAAAGCCCGGCGACCACTTCCCCGATTTGCGAATAATCGCTGGTGCTCAGCGATACCAGTGACACCTCGCTGTAACCGCAATTGCCGATAAGCTGTTCGGCCGCCTCCATCACCTCCTGACGGGGACGTTCCCGGACCGGGCGGTAGATTATCCCCGCCTGGCAGAAGCGGCAGCCGTGACTGCAGCCCCGCTGAATCTCTATGGCGGCCCGGTCATGAATCACTGCCATATAGGGCACCACCGGTCTGGTAACCGGCGGAGGCAGTTCGCCGAGTATCCGGCGCTGAATAACGGGGCTGGCCTCCGGCACGGTGGGTGTCAGGCTTTTAACCCGGCCGTCTGCTTCATATTCCGCCTGGTAAAAACGGGGAACATAGATGCCCGGGATGGCGGCCGCCTGGCGCAAGCGTTTTTCCCTGGGGACGGCTTTCGCCTGCCCTTTCCACCGCCTCAGGTTATCCAGCAGCTCGGTCAGGACCTCCTCGCCGTCTCCGATGATGAAAAAATCGATGAAGTCGGACATCGGTTCCGGGTTGAGGGCGCCGCTGCCTCCGGCGATTACCAGGGGGGCCGAATCATCCCTTTCGGCGGCTGTAACGGGCACGCCGGCCAGGTCAAGCATATTAAGCACATTGGTATAGGTAAGTTCGTAGCCCAGGGAGAAGCCGATGACATCAAAATCACTCAGGGGCCTCTTGGATTCAAGGCTGAAGAGGGGCACTCCCTCCGCCCGCATCAGGGATTCCATATCCGGCCAGGGGGCAAAACACCTTTCGGCCAGTACATCCGGCTGGCAGTTCAGTATCTCGTAAAGGATGGGCAGGGCCATATTGGACATGCCTATTTCATACAAATCAGGGTAAATGAGGGCGAACCTGATGGGCGTTTTGTCCCAGTCCTTGGTGAGGCTGTTCCACTCGCCGCCGGTATAGCGGGCCGGCCGGTTTACCTGGTGGAGTATTCTGTCCAGATTGGCTGTTTCGTTCCCCATATAGTGTAAGTATACTTGAAGGAGCGGGGATTAGACCAGCGAGGGCGTTCCGGTGAATTAGACGGCGTCCAGCTCGGCCAGGTCGAATTTCATGCCGTCTCTGGCGGCAATTACCTTTATCCCCGTCTTTTCGGTCAGGCTCTCGGCCACCTTCCAGGGCTTGGCCTTCCAGATGCTCATCCCGAAGTGGGTCAGGATAGCCGCCTTGGGTTTCAGATCCTTTATAAGTTGTTCGGCGTCGGGTACGGCCAGGTGGTCGGCCGGTGTCAGGGGGTTATCGGATGGAGCCCGGGGCTCCAGGAATACCAGGTTGATAATCAGCAGATCGCTCCCGGCGTACGCCTGCAGGCCGTCAAAATACTTGGTATCGGCAATGTAGGAGAAGGTGTGCCGGGGTGTTTTGAAGACCATCCCGTAGGTCTCCACCCGGTGGATGTGCTTTACCGGGGTGGAGAAGGTGATGTCACCGATGGAGTAAGATTTACCTTCCTCGATAACCCCGATTTCATCAAGGTAGCCCCTGAGATAGGAAAAGATAACCGGCTCCGTCTCCAGGGCATCATTGGGGAGGAAAAGCTGGCCGTGCTGCTTCATTCCGCCCTGGGTCATTGCCTCCACCATGACATTTATATCTGCCGAGTGGTCAAGGTGGCGGTGGGAGAGGACAATGCCGCTGAGGTTTTCCGCTTTCAGTTTCCTCCTGGTGGACTGGACGATGCAGCCCGGCCCGGGGTCGACCAGGATTTGGGTGCCGCCCAGGTTCAGCCAGAAACCGCCCGAAGCGAGGAGCTGGCTGATTATCATAAACCTGGCCCCGCCGGTGCCTAAAAAGGTGATGGTATCGGTTGGAGACGTTGTATCACTCATTAACAAGGTATAACTATAGAGGAAAACGGCTTTTATTACAATGGTTTGAGGGGTCTGTTTACCATTTGGTATTGTCATTCCGGCGAAAGCCGGAATCCAGGGGAGAACTTTTTCTGGATCCCGAC
>JAZFUC010000179.1:0-2956 GCA_036446995.1 Dehalococcoidales bacterium
CAGGAGGGGATTTGACAGAAACAGCCAACCTTATTGAGATTAGATGGCACGGCCGTGGCGGACAGGGGGCGGTTACTTCTGCCGAGTTGCTGGCTAAAGCAGCGATTGACGAAGGCAAGTACGCCCAGGCTTTCCCCAGTTTCGGACCGGAGAGGCGGGGCGCCCCGGTGATGGCCTTTAACCGGATAAACAAAACGGAGCAAATCAGGGTCAGGGCCGGTATTGAAGAGCCTGACGTGGTAGTCGTCCTTGATTCCGGTCTTGTCAGCATTGCCAATGTTACCGCCGGGCTCAAAGACGGCGGCAAGATTATTATAAACAGCAAGCGGCCCCTTGAGGAAGTCGCCTCTGAATTTGACGATAAATGGACCGTTGCGGTTGTTGATGCCACCACCATAGCCAAGGAAGTACTGGGAGTAAATATTGTAAATACCACCATGCTGGGAGCCCTGCTTCGGGCGACTGATGTGGTGAAACTGGAATCACTATACGAACCGCTGGACGAGCGCTTCGGTCGTCTGGCTGAGAGAAACAGGAACTCAATGAAAAAAGCATTTGAAGACACCAGGATAAAGGAGTAGGGTAAGTGCCTTATAAGAGTGAAAGTGAAGTAACCTGGAAGAACCTTAATCCCGGCGCGATAGTTACCGATCCCGGCAGCGCCGACCAGTATGAAACCGGCGGCTGGCGGTCGGACAGGCCTGTTTTTGACAACTCCAAGTGTAATAAATGCGGGCTTTGCTACATATTTTGTCCCGAGGGCTGCATCGAGCAACAGGAAGACGGGCTTTTTAAGGCCAATCTCTTCTATTGCAAGGGATGCGGCATCTGCGCCTATGAATGTCCCAAGAACGTAATAATGATGATAGAGGAGGAAGGATAGTGGCTAAACGGGTTGGAATGGAGGTCTCTCTGGCTATCGGCGAAGCGGTCAAACTGGCTGATGTTGATGTCATAGCGGCCTATCCGATAACTCCTCAAACTCATATTGTCGAGCACCTGGCGACACTGGTTGCCGACGGCGACCTGGAGGCCGCCTATATTCCTGTTGAATCCGAGCACTCGGCAATGAGCGCCTGCCTGGGGTCATCGGCGGTCGGGGCGCGGACTTTTACGGCCACTGCCGGTCAGGGCCTGGAACTGATGCACGAGGTGCTCTATGTGGCTGCTTCGATGCAGTTACCGATGGTGATGACGGTTGCCAACCGGGCCTTATCGGCCCCCCTGAGCGTCTGGAGTGACCACTCGGATGCGATGGCCGTCCGTGACACCGGCTGGATACAGATATTTACGGAGAACGGGCAGGAAGTGCTGGATAATGTTCTCTGCGCTTTCCGTATCGGTGAGGACAATGGTGTCCTGCTGCCGGTGATGGTCCACCTGGACGGGTTCCATCTGTCACATATGATTGAGCCGATATTTATCCCGGACCAGGAAGAAGTGGACAGGTTCCTGCCGGCCTATAACTATCCCCTGCCCCTGGACCCGGTTAAACCGGTGACCATGGGCGCCTTTGCTCCTCCGATACTCTATTCGGAGACCCGGAAAGCCCAGGAAGAAAACCTGGTCGCTTCCAAAGAGGTAATTATCAAGGCCTGGAGTGAATTCAATGGCGTGTTCGGCCGGCAGTATTCGCCGGTGGAAAGCTACCGGACGGAAGGGGCCAAGACCCTGCTGATGACTATGGGCAGCTTTAGCGAAACGGCCATGGGAACAATCGATAAGATGAGGGACGATGGACAGGATGTCGGCCTGGTCAGGCTCCGCTTGTGGCGGCCCTTCCCTACCAGGGAACTCCGCGAGGCGGTTAAAGATGCCGAAACGCTGGTGGTCTTTGACCGGGCGCTTTCCCTGGGCGGACAGGCCGGACCGGTCTGCTCTGAGGTCAGGTCTACCCTGTACAATCAGGCCAGGAGGCCGAAGGTAACCAATATCATCGGCGGTCTCGGGGGGCGTGATGTCACCGTGGCCGGATTTGAAGAAATTATCAACCGGGGCCTGGCCCTGGCTGAAAACGGGGACGGGCCCGAATTTGAGATTTACGGGGTGAGGGAATAATGGCAGACACGATAGCTTTTGGTAAAAGAGAGGTAACCAAAGAAGAATATTTCGCCCCGGGCCACCGCGCCTGCATCGGCTGCGCGGAAGCCCTGGCGGTAAGGCTGGTCGCCAAAGCGGCCGGTCCCAATACCATTATGGTGGCGGCTACCGGATGCATGGAAATAGTGGCTTCCCAGCTTCCCTGGACTTCCTGGCGGGTGCCCTGGATACATACCCTCTTTGAGAATACGGCCGCTGTGGCTTCCGGCATCGAGGCCGGTCTCAAAACACTGAAAAGCAAGGGCAAGAAAGAAGACAGGGAAATCAATGTGATAGCTACCGCCGGTGACGGCGCCACCAGCGATATCGGACTTCAGGCCCTCTCCGGAGCCCTGGAGAGAGGACACAATTTTACCTATATCTGCTGGGACAATGAAGCCTATATGAATACCGGAGTTCAGCGCTCCTCGGCCACCCCCTACGGCGCCTCCACCACCACGGCCCCGGCCGGCAAAAAGAGTATCGGCCAGATGACCTGGAAGAAGAACTTGATTGCTATTGTGGCCGCCCACGAAATACCTTATATTGCCACCGCCTGCCCCAGTTATCCCTTTGACCTGATGGACAAAGTGACCAAGGCGATAGCCACCGATGGCCCGGCTTATGTCCATATTTTATCCGTTTGCCCCCTCGGCTGGCGGTCCGCCCCGGAAGCGGGCATTGAAATCGGCCGCATGGCGGTGCAGACCGGCGTCTTTCCTATTTATGAGATTGAAAACGGTAAATACAAAATGAATGTCAATACGCCCCGGCGCAAACCGGTGGCGGACTACCTGAAAATGCAGGGGCGTTTCCGTCACCTGTCTGAAGACAATATCCAAATAATTCAGGACCGGGTGGACCGGGATTACGTGGC
>JAZFUC010000180.1:0-2019 GCA_036446995.1 Dehalococcoidales bacterium
AGGGGCTTATCCATATTTACGCCAGCCTGTGCCGTCGGGGCCGCTGTCCCGTCTGCCCTTTAGCCCAGCTTGAGGCCGGGGGTAATATCCAGGTCGAGGCCATCTACCCGCCCGGCCAGGAAACGGAAATAGCCGCAGGCGCCAATCATGGCCGCATTGTCGGTACATAACTCCGGTTCGGGAATCAGCACCGGTACCGGGGAAGACTGTGTCAGGCGCTGACGGAGGGCTGCGTTGGCGGCAACCCCCCCGGCCAGCGCCAGTTGCTTCACTCCGTACTCCCTGGCCGCGGCCGCGGATTTGGTTACCAGGACGTCGACCACCGCCTCCTGGAAGCTGGCGGCGGCGTCGGCCCTGTCCGATATCCCGCCGCCCTCGGCCAGTCTCAGCAGGGCCGTTTTCAGGCCGCTGAAACTGAAATCATTGGTGCCTTTTAGCCAGGCGCGGGGCAGTTGGAGAGAAGGGGAACCGGATTCCGCGGCCGCCTGGATGGCCGGACCTCCCGGGTAGCCAAGTTCGAGAATGCGGGCGGCTTTATCAAAGGCTTCTCCGGCGGCATCGTCCCGGGTCCGTCCCAGTAAGGTGTAGTCACCGTGCCCTTTCATCAATATCAGGTCGCTGTGACCCCCGGAGACAATCAAACAAAGAAGGGGAAAAAGGGGACGCTCAGGGCCGGATTCGGCCAGCCAGTTGGCGTAAATATGACCTTCCAGGTGATTCACTCCGGTAAGAGGCAGACCCCGGGCCAGGGCGATAGCCTTGGCCGCGTTCACCCCGATTAACAGCGAGCCGGCCAGTCCGGGCCCGCAGGTAACGGCGATTCCGTCCAGGTCCGCCCAGCCAACCCCGGCTTCGGTTAACGCCTGGTTTATCACCGGGATAATGGACAGGATGTGCTGGCGCGAGGCTACCTCGGGAACGATACCTCCGTAGCGGGTGTGAATCTCCACCTGGGAAGCCACCGTGCTGGATAAAATTCTGACCCCGCTATCGATAACGGCAGCGGCTGTTTCATCACAGGAGGTTTCGATACCCAGAATTAACATTACAGTCGGATTATAGCACAGCCGTTTTTGAGCTGATAAGCGGCTTTTTTAAAGATTGTCTGGATATAGTTGATCAGTCTATTAACAGCCTGAAGCATTGAATTTTGTCTGGTTATCGTTTAACCCCATTCCCTATACATGGACTACTTTGGGGGGGGGCAGACCCGTTGCCTATTAACCAGCACTCGCCAGCACCTTCTGTATAGCTGACAGTATCTGCCTGCTTGTAGCCGGTTTAGAAATGTAGCCATCAGCCTCGATTCTATATTCTTTTCGCTCAGCAGAGTCCGTCGGAGCCGCCTTGGCAGTAAGATAAATAATCCTGGTTGTTACCGATATTTGCTTGATTCTCCGGCATATCTCCCGTCCGTTCATTCCGGGTAACATCAGGTCCAGGAGAACTACATCCGGGTTATGCTCTTCAAACAGCTTCAAGGCTTTCCCCCCATCCATGGCTACCACAACTTTGTAACCTTCCTCCAGTAGAATACGCTCCAGTATGCGGCACATGGTTGGTTCATCGTCAACCACCATTATCAGCGTGTCACTCTTTTTCATAACCGGTTTATTCCATCTCCAGCGGCAAGACTACCTGCCTCCCCTTTCCCAGCAAAGGCAGCTGCACCGTAAAGGTGACCCCACCATCCTTATTGTTCTCGGCATTTATCACTCCGCCATGGTTAGTAATGATGCCGTAGCACATAGATAGCCCCAGACCGGTACCTTCACCTATGTCCTTGGTAGTAAAGAAGGGCAGGAATATCTGGTCCAGGTTCTCTCTTGGGATGCCCGGTCCATCATCGCTAACCGAAACTTTCACCCATCCTTCTTCAACACCGCTGCTAACCGTAATATTCCCTCCCCCTTGGCCTTTGACCGCTTCCTCCGCGTTCATAATAAGGTTCATGAAAACCTGGGTCAGCTGAGAAGCGTCACCATTTATATTGAGTGTCCCCTTCAGGAAATCGGTGGT
>JAZFUC010000181.1:0-4749 GCA_036446995.1 Dehalococcoidales bacterium
GAGATGTACGGTGATTATTCTAAATGGGAGAATATTGTTGGGACCGGACCGTATATACTGACGGATTTCGTTGCAGGAAGCGCCACGACCTTCACCAGGAATCCCAACTACTGGATGAATGATCCCCTTAACCCAGAGAACCAGTTACCCTATATGGATGGAATCAATCGGTTGGACATTGCTGATTTATCTACTCAACAGGCTGCGTTCCGAACCGGTAAATTAGATATACTGTTCAATGTTAGTTCGGAAGACTTTGAAATATTTCTCAAAATGCGCCCTGACTTGCAGTATCTGGAAGCGTGGGAGCAACTTCCTAACATGGTGACTGGCAGGGTTGACGACCCAGAGCTCCCCTGGTATGACGTGAATGTTCGCCGGGCAATGAACATGGCTGTTGACCAGCAGAGGATTCTGGATGAATACTATGAAGGGCACGGCACCATACTGGCTTACCCCTTCCTTCCTGATAAATCTTATGGTCAATGGTACAAGCCGCTTGAAGAAATGCCGGAGGCAGTCCAGGAGCTATTTTCATATAACCCGGAAAAGGCCAAACAGCTCCTGGCCGATGCAGGCTACCCCAACGGTTTCCAGACCAAGATTAACCTCAGCTTCCAACAGGTTGACTTGATATCGATCGTTGTAGCAGACCTGGCTAAAGTCGGGATTGATGTGACGATGGAACCGCTGGAAACTGGTAATTTAATGCGTATCGTCAAGGGCAGGAGACATACGGACCAGCTGGTTATGGCTATGACATATCCTCACGCTCTCTGGAAAATGCATAACATGCGTTCCGAGAGCGCCGGTAACCCCTCTTTCTGGGAAAGCCCCCAGACCAGAGAGGCTTATAACAATGTTCTGGCGGCCCTTGGAAAGGACGATGAAGCTTTAATGAACGCTCTCCAGAGTGTGTCCGCTCATGTTTTGGAGGAGTCATGGGGAATATGGCTGCCGGCAAGGTCCATATTTAATATGTGGCAGCCGTGGATACAGAACTTTAACGGTGAAGTCAACTGGGGTTCTTCCCTCGGATTTACTTTCCGTCAATACATCTGGCTAGACACCGAACTGAAGGATTCTTTGGGATACTAGGTAGAGAAAGAGTCCGATGGAAATAGGTGAAAATGCAAAAGTCTTTGCATAGTTGTTGAGGGAGTACAACAGTAAGTTGTAAAGTAAAGGAGTAAAAAGGGGGAGAAAAATGAAGATAACCGGAATAGAATGCGTACCCCTGAGCGTACCTACTCCAATGCGAGGCGAGGGCACTGCTGGTAATATACTTCTGGTGAAATTGCATACCGACGAGGGTTTAACAGGAATTGCCGATGCCGGCGGCGTGAACCAGGACATCGTGGTATCCATGATTAAAACCTGGGAGCCCATCCTCATTGGAGCAGACCCCCTTGACAAGGGTCTGATTATGGCCAAGCTCAGCAGGTCAATCAGTTCTGTCTGGGGTGTATCATACCCTGCCGCGGTGGCGACTATAGACTTCGCCCTGTGGGACCTGGCAGGCAAAGCGTTGAACCAGCCGATCTACCAGCTTCTGGGTGGTAAAGCCGTTGACAAGCTCCTCTTTAACTTCTTTATTCACACCGAAAATTCACCTGACGGGCCGCGAAAGGCAGCCGAAGAAGCTGTAAAAGCAATGGCTGATGGAGTGAAAAGCGTAGGCGTGAAATCCACCGGATTTGGTGGGGGAACCCGTTCGTTAGAGCGTGATGTGGAGATAGTTGGGGCCATTAGAAAAGCAGTTGGAGACAAGATGGGGATATCTTTCGATGCCAACGCCGGTTACAACTACCACGACGCATTGATGATGGGCAGGGCAATGGACGAATTCAACTTGTTTAAGTATGAGCAACTGTGCTGGGATGTCAATGGTTTAGCCCAGTTGCGCAGCAAGCTTAACACGCCGATATGCGCCCATGAATCCAGCGTACTTATACCTGGCCTGATAGAAGTTATCGAAAAGAAGGCCGCCGACATCGTAGGTACCAAACTGGCTTCATCAGGCGGAATTACAGAGGGGTTGAAGTGGGCCAACGTTGCCAAGGCGGCTGGTATTGCGATGTATTGCGGCGCCATGAACGGGCCCTGGGAAGCGGCAGCCCAGGCACACTGGCTCTGCTCGGACGCTGAGTTCGGCACCCAGGACCACGACGTGTTTATGCCCGTACTCATGTATAACACCTTTGATACAACTAAAATTACCAATGGAATGGACCTCATCAAGAATCCGCAGGTTTACAAAGATGGTTACTTCTACCCGCCTGAGGGCCCCGGGATTGGACTGGAGCTGAACGAAGAGGCCGTGCCCAAGTACATAACCAAGGGAAAGAGCATTGTCACTTTCGGACAGAAAGCCGGCAGCAGCAAGAGCCCGGTGGCAATGGGAGAAAAGGAAAAAGTCCCGGCTTAGTCTAAGCGGGAGAATAGGACAAGCAATAACTTAAGGGCAGAGTCAATATGACTCTGCCCTTATTTGCAAAGAAATGTGAGCCTGAAAAGCCGGGGGGGAGAGTAGTGATGAGTACTGAAACGATGAACGGGGACGAAATAACAGAAGCGTTAGTAGCTAATATACTAAACACGCGATATGAAGATATTGACCAGGAAACGGTTGATAACACAAAAAGACGTATTCTTGACATGATCGGTGATGCCATAGCCGGGGCTAAAGCTGACGGAAGCCCGGAACTGGCAGAACTGGTCAAAGACTGGGGAGGTAAAAAGGAAGCTACCATACTGGGTTTTGGCACTAAAGGGCCGGCTCATCAAGTGGCTTTCGTAAATTGCATATTCGGCCGCACCTTTGACCGGGGCCCATTGACTTATGTTATCGACGGCAAGCGGAGTCCTAATCACATCACTGAAACATCAGCCCTGACAGCTCTTGCTTTGGGAGAAAACAAGGGTATAGATGGCAAGGAGCTAATCACCGCTATGGTGGTTGGCGATGACCTGGCGGCAAGATTACACATCGCCAACGACCGGGCTCAACCCGGCCAGACCCTTCCCCCGGGCACTCCTCCGCCTCCAGTTGCCAGGGGTTCAGAAGAGGCGTTTGCGGCGGCAGCCGTTACCGGCCGGATTCTGGGCTTAAACAGCACCCAGATGAGAGACGCTTTCGGCATTGCTACCATGTTGTCGGGCAGGGGTGGTGGTGCCACTCTTGGAGGTCCGGCGTCACCAGGTGGGGCGGGAGGACGGAGGGGTGGTAGTACCGCCCCGGTGGCAAGCCCGGGGTGGCTGGGAGTAAAAGACCCGTCTTTCATTGCCTCGATGGCCAGAGGGGGTTATAACGAAAGTATCAGCACCAAGATGGGCAACGGCATATCGGCCCGGGATGGGATTAATGCGGCACAGCTGGCTGAAGCCGGATGGCCGGGAGTTGAAGACCCTTTCTTCGGCGAACGCGGCGGTCACTTTCCCGGCTTTGCCAGTGTCCACCATCCCGGGAGAATTATTGGGGATCTGGGCAAAAAGTATCATGTAGAGGTTTGCTTTAAGCCGTATCCAGGCGGAAGACCCACGGGCGCGCCCACCGGCGCGGCTCTGGCCATGGTTGAAAAAAACGATATCAACACCGACGATATAGAAGAGATTGTCCTGCACCTTTCACCAGTGGCTACAGCGGCGCATTATGCTAAACCTTATCTGATTGGACGCTATCCTACTATGAACGCTCTCTGGAGTTACTACTTCGTTGTTGCCAGCGCTCTGTATAGAAAAAGCGCCACCGCTGAAAACTTCACCGAGGCGAAAATCCGTGACCCTAAACTCCAAACCCTGATTGGCAAAGTAAAATTGGCACACCTGGATAAGTCTGAGGGTATCGAACTTGAGGTGATAATGAAGGACGGGCGCAGGTTCTCCGAATTCCTCATTACGGCTCTGGGAAACCCTGCAAATCCACTATCCAGAGATGGTTTGATTGCCAAATTTAAGGAACAGGTGGAATTCTCTCAATTAGTCGACAAAAAGGCTATGGAAGAACTAATCGGGTTACTGGAAAGACTGGAGGAAGTGGATAACGTAAACGAGATAACTAAACGGGCGGGCAAACAGGATTGAAGCGCCGGCAGTATACGTAATACCGCAACCACGCTAAATCGCGCTCTTTAGGTATAAGCCCGGATAATGGACTGGTGGTTAAGTCTCGTTGAGCCCGGTGATTATAAGAGGGAAACTATAAATGTATACACAGGGATACGGGCAAATCCTGGATATAGATTTATCGACAGGCAGAATTAAAAAGACGGCCGTTGACTCCCGGTTTGCCCGAAAATATATCGGGGGTGGGGGCTTTGGCCACAAGATTCTTTTCGATGAAGTAGGGCCTGAGATTGACCCTTACAGCCCCGAAAATATCGTGGTTTTTGCCAACGGCCCTTTTACCGGAACAAAGGCTCCCTGCGGCGGCCGGACCGAGGTAACGACCATCCACCCGCTGACGGGAAACATCGGGACGGGCAACACGGGCGGCATCTGGGGGGCGGTGCTGAAGCACGCCGGGTTCGATGTGATAATAGTTAGAAACAGGGCGGAAAAGCCGGTTTACCTCTGGATTGATGACGATACTGTTGAGATAAGGGACGCGGGTCATCTCTGGGGTAAAGACGCTCGGGTGACTTCAGACATTCTACGAGAAGAATTGTCCCGCCGGGTTTCAGTGATGGCTATCGGGCAGGCCGGAGAGAATCTCGTCCGCTACGCTCTGGTGCTTAATGATTATTACCA
>JAZFUC010000182.1:0-5625 GCA_036446995.1 Dehalococcoidales bacterium
GGGTCATCCGGCGTCGAGAATAATGTCAAGGTGGTCCTCACTCCTGAAGAACAGGCGAGCCAGAAAATAACCGATGCTGACATAATACACATAGCTGAAATGGGGCAACGGCTGGAAGACCACTACCGCTTCCCCCAGGATATTGAATGGGCCAAGGAAAACGGACAAATCTATATAGTCCAGACCCGCCCTGTTACCACTATTAAAGAGACGGCTGCAGTAACCCACGAAATCACAGCTCCGGTGATTATTTCCGGATCACCGGCCAGTCCGGGAATTGCCTCCGGCCCGGTACGGATAGTGTCTGATCCCTCCCAGATAGACAAGGTGCTTGAAGGTGACGTCCTGGTGGCCGAGATGACCACTCCGGATTTTGTCCCGGCCATGAAACGGGCGGTGGCTATCCTGACTGACCGCGGGGGCCGGACTGCCCACGCAGCTATTGTCAGTCGGGAACTGGGTATTCCCTGTGTTGTCGGCAGCGAAACGGCTACTGCCAGTCTCAGGGAAGGGCAAGTGATAACCGTCGACGGCGGCAGCGGCAAGGTTTACGATGGTAAGATAGATGTGTCCGTTGAAGTCCATCATAGAAAGAGGGGGGAAATCGTCACCAGGACAAAGCTCCTGGCCAATCTGGCCCAACCGGATGTTGTTGACCGCGTGGCCACTCGTGATGTTGACGGCATCGGTCTGCTTCGCGCCGAGTTTATGATTGCCGAGATTGGCGAGCACCCCAGTTTTATGATCAGCCAGGGCAGGGGCAGCGAGTTTTCCGAAAAGCTGGCCGCGAAATTGACATTATTCGCCAAGGCTTTTCATCCCCGGCAGGTAGTTTACAGGACGAACGATTTCAAGACCAATGAGTACCGTTCCCTGACCGGCGGTGAAAAGTATGAAGAGGTTGAGGAAAATCCCATGATAGGTTACCGGGGAGCTTCCCGGTACATTACAGATATTGAAACTTTCAAACTGGAACTGGCCGCCATCAAAAAGGTCAGGGAACGGTTTAAGAATTTATGGATAATGATTCCCTTCGTGCGGACAGTGGCCGAACTTAGAGGGACACTGGAAATTATGGCCGCCGAGGGACTGCGGCGCTCCGACGACCTCAAGATATGGATGATGGTTGAGGTGCCCTCCAATGTAATCCTGCTGGAAAAATTCATTGAAGTCGGCATTGACGGAATATCCATCGGCTCCAATGATTTAACCCAGTTGACCCTGGGTATCGACCGGGACAGCGCTAAATTAGCCGATACCTTTGATGAACGGGATGAGGCGGTAATGGCCTCCATCGAGAGGGTGGTCAAGGTCGCCGCCAGTATGGGTGTTACTTCCTCTATCTGCGGCCAAGCGCCTTCGGTTTACCCTGAGATTACCGAAAAGCTGGTGGAATGGGGCGTGACATCGGTTTCCGTTAGCCCGGATATGATTGATATTACCCGGGATATAATCGCCAAGGCGGAGGCCAAATTAGGGATTTCGTGATTGAACAGCTTAATATTCGCCGCCTGACGGAAGAGAAAGAAGAAAGTCTCTCGGTTAACGCGGCCAGGAGTGGGCAGTCACGAGGCAGACTCACCAGTGAAGAGCCGTGCCCGATTCGTACTGCCTTTCAGCGTGACCGCGACCGTATTGTCTACTCAAACGCTTTCCGCCGCCTCAAGCATAAGACGCAGGTATTTATCAACCCCCGCGGTGACCATTATGTGACCCGGCTCACTCACACGCTGGAGGTTTCCCAGATAGCCCGCACTATCGCCCGGGCCTTGAACCTGAATGAAGACCTGGCCGAGGCAATTGCTATGGGTCACGACCTCGGTCATACTCCTTTTGGCCATGTAGGTGAAGATGTCCTGGATGAGCTCTACCCCCCGGGTTTCAGGCATAACGAACAAAGCCTGAGAATCGTTGACCTGCTTGAGAAAGACGGCCGCGGCCTTAATCTCACCTGGGAAGTGCGGGATGGTATTGTGAAACATTCAAAATCAGGCGTGGATGTTCTGGGGGAAAACTGGGGAGAAGTAAGCACGCTAGAAGGAGAAACCGTTAAAATTTCAGACCTGGTTGCCTGGATAAATCATGATATTGACGATGCTGTCAGGGCCGGCATTATAGGAGAAAGTAATCTGCCCCAATCCGCCATCGCCGTACTGGGAAACTCCCACCAGGAGCGGGTAAACAAAATGGTAAGTGATATTTTGATTCAGTCATGGAGCGTCAGGACCGGTGACGCTGATTGCCCCGGGATAGCCATGGGGCCGGAGGTGCTGGAAGCGGCCAATGCCCTGCGTGAATTTCTTTTTGAAAAGGTTTACAATATGAACGCGGCCCGTAAGGAAACATCCCGGGCAAGGGAGATGTTAGGCCAGCTTTACACCTATTTCAACGATAACGAGGACAAATTACCGCCGGAGTACCGTCTTTCAGGTGATGAGACAGCCCGGCGGGTGGTTGACTATATCGCCGGAATGACAGACCAGTTCGCCACCAGGTTGGCCGGGGAATTAAAGTAACAGGCCTCGGGGAGTTTAATAAAGGCCTGCAAGAGATGATTTTAAGAGGGCCCGGCCCCTCTTAAAACGGGTGTTTGTGTGGGGAAGTTTGAAGGGATAAAGGGGATAGGGTTAAACAAGATATGAGCGTCATAGACGAAGTAAAGCAGAAAATAGATATCGTTGAGGTTGTCGGCGGGTACACCACCCTGAAAAAGGCGGGCAAAAACCTCACCGCTCTCTGTCCCTTTCATACTGAAAAAGACCCCTCCTTTTTCATCTACCCGGAACAGCAGAGCTGGCACTGTTTCGGCGCCTGCAACACCGGCGGTGATGTCTTTTCTTTCGTTATGAAGAAAGAAAATCTTGATTTCGGGGAAGCCCTGCGTTTGATGGCCGAGCGGGCCGGAGTGGAACTGCCTTCAACAATAGAACGGGGCGCAAATAAGGATGAAAAAGAAAAACTGTACCAGGTAAATAAAACAGCCGCCGCCTATTTTAATGAACTGCTTCTCAATTCTCCGGCGGCTAAAATAGCCAGAGACTACCTGGAGCGACGGGGACTTACTGCTGAAACAATTTCAACCTTCCAGCTGGGTTTTAGCCTTAACAGCTGGGAAGGGTTAAAGAAACACCTCCTGGAGATAGGCTATAGCGGGGATGAAATACTCAAGGCCGGTGTGCTGGTGGAAAGTGACGATGGGACCACTCACGACAGGTTTCGCAACCGTTTAATGTTCCCTATTGCCGATAACCGGGGCCGCATCCTTGGTTTCGGAGCCAGGGTGCTCGACGACTCCTTGCCCAAATATGTTAACTCTCCTCAGACACCCCTCTTTGATAAAAGCGGGATTATATACGGCCTTGACCTGGCCGCCCCGGCCATTCGCCGGCAGGAACTGGCCGTGCTGGTCGAGGGCTATATGGATGTCATCGCCGTCCACCAGGGTGGATTTAACAATGTGGTGGCGGCCATGGGGACATCGGTAACGGAACGGCAGATATTGACACTGAAAAGAATGACCCCTCATATTGCCCTGGCTCTGGATGCTGATTCGGCCGGGGAGGAAGCGATGCTGCGCTGCGTCGATTATGAAAATAGTCTGGATGCCGAGGTCAAGGTAATTATCCTGCCCGAAGGCAAGGACCCGGATGATGTTGTCAGGGCGGATGGTGAAAACTGGCAGCGTCTGGTGGATGAAGCCGTGCCGGTGCTCGATTATACTTTTGACATGATTACTTCAAGGCTGGATATGACCACGGCCAGCGGTCAGACTCTGGCCGTCAGCCGTCTCGGAGCTATCGTTCTCCAGATAAAAGACCCGATCAGGCAGGCCCATTACAAGCAAAAGCTGGCCCGGATAACGGATAAAGATGTGCGTACGATAGAAATGGCTCTCGGCGGGATGAAGCCCGCTCCGATAAAAAAACAGTCGAAGCCGGTTGTCCCTGTTTCGACCACCCGGCCTGCCTTTTCTCACCCCATCGAGGAGCAGTGCCTTGCCCTGCTCCTGCAGCACCCTGAAATTAAGGACAATGATGTTGACCTGCCTCCGGAATATTTTGAAAACAGTGAAAACCGAGAAATATATCTCGCCTGGCGTCAGATGGCGGACCCGGCGGCTTTAAAAGAGAGCCTTGACCCCTCTATCTGGGACTACGTTGACAGGCTGATGAGCAAGCCGATATTGGCCACAGAGATAGATGAGAGGTATAATGGATATATACGCCGACTTTACGAGGAGCACCTGAGAGGGCTGGAGAGAAAAAAGGGTGCTGTATTTGCCCTGGAAGTCGAATTAAAAGGGTCCGGTGCCGACCTGGCTAAACTTGAGGAACATGGAGTAAAAGAAAGCGCAGAGCTTAGAGAGATTTTTACTCAAAAAGCCAGAAAAGGTCGGGAGCAAAGGAGATAAGAAATGAGTTTTGAGTCATTCAGTAACACGGAGCAGTTCCCAGCGGATCGTGACGCAGACGACGAGTCTATATCTACTAGCGGGCTGAATGGCTCGCTAAAGGCCACCAAGAGTGTTGAACTGGACGCGCCAATGGGAGCCCTGGAAGAGCAGGAGGTGGCAGATGACCCGGTCCGCCTCTACCTCCACGAAATCGGAAAAGTGCATCTGCTCACCGCCAAAGATGAAAGGGCCCTGGCCCAGAAGATAGAAGCGGCCAAGCATATCAGGGAAATCAGGAAGCACCACCTGGAGGAACACGGAGAAGCCGCCACAGTAACCGACGTCGTGCTGACCATGTTCGGGAATATCGGCCGTAAAACGACTATTATAACTGCCATACAAGAGGAACTTAATCTGGATGTTACCGACAGCCTGAAGGAGGCTGCCTGCCATCCTGAACTGAGAGAGAGCATTGACGGCGTGATTGACCAGCAGTTCGTCCAGGCCATTGCTCACCGCATCGGTGAGTTTTTGCCGGAGACCGAGCAGGCCCTTATTGCTCTTTCCCTGAACTGTACCCTGGTGCCGGAAGCGGTTATTAATTCTCTTCCGGTAAAGGTCTCCCTGAAAGACATTAATGAACTGATTAAAGACCAGAAATTCATTGACTCCATCCGGGTCCATGAACCGGATATCAGAGAGGCCTTTGATGAAATCAAGCGTGAGGCTTTAAAGGCTGAGAAACATCTTATCGAGGCTAATCTGCGCCTGGTAGTCAGTGTAGCCAAGAAACATATCGGCCGGGGAATGTCCCTCCTTGACCTGGTGCAGGAAGGGAACATCGGGCTGATAAGGGCGGTGGAGAAATTTGACCACCACCGTGGTTATAAATTCAGCACTTACGCTACCTGGTGGATTCGCCAGGCCATTACCCGGGCCATCGCTGACCAGGCCCGTACTATCCGGGTACCGGTGCATATGATTGAGACCATTAATAAACTGCTCCGGGTAAGCCGGCGGCTGGCCCAGGAATACGGCCGGGAGCCGAACTCCCAGGAAATAGGCGACCAGATGGACCTGCCTCCCTCAAAAGTCAGGGAGATTGTCAAGGTTGCCCAGTTGCCCGTATCACTGGAGGCGCCTATCGGTGAGGAGGAAGACAGTCACCTGGGTGATTTTATTGAAGACCGCAACACACCGCCCCCGGTGGATGTCGCCTCTAAACAACTGCT
>JAZFUC010000183.1:0-2254 GCA_036446995.1 Dehalococcoidales bacterium
CGTTTCCTGTCAAAGAAGCAATGGGAGACTTTCTACTGGCCTACCTGGAAAAAATCAATGGAAGTGGCGATTGAACTGGGCTACACTCCGTTTATCTTCGCCGAGGGATTCTGCGAGGAACGGTTCGAATACTTCCTCGAATTTCCCAAAGGCAGCCTGATGATACGCTTCACCGATACGGATATGTTTAAGGCCAAGGAAGCCCTTGGAGACCATTTCTGCCTGATGGGTAATGTCCCCCTTACTCTGCTTCAAATAGGCTCACCCTCGGAGGTGGAGGACTATACAAAGAAACTCATTAACATTTGCGGCAAGGGCGGCGGTTACATCCTGAGAACGGACACGGATTTCATCCAGGACGCCAAGCCGAAAAATGTCAGGGCAATGATGGACACGGTTAAAAAGTACGGCTAGGTCTTAAGGGGTATTTTATTATTCGTTAAAATATTAATAGGGAGAGGTGACTTATATGGGTGAAGACCTGGTTAAGGCCATATCAGAAATAAAGGAAGATGAAGCAGTCCGCCTGGTCCAGGAGGCAATCGCCAAGGGTGATGACCCGATGAGTATCCTGAATGACTGCCAGACAGCTATGAATATAGTAGGAGAACGCTATGAAAGCGGAGAGTACTATCTGCCGGAACTGATTATGTCCGGTGAAGTGCTTCAAACTATTTCCGATATCGTAAAGCCTGTTATGCAGGCAAGTGGTACCGGTGAAGGCAGCAGTCAAAAAGGTAAGGTTCTCCTGGGCACCGTCCGCGGAGATATTCATGACATAGGTAAGGACATCGTCGGGTTTATGCTGGATGTGAACGGCTATGAGGTTCACGACCTGGGAGTTGATGTTCCCGAGGCAAAATTCGTCGAAGCGGTCAAGGAGATGCAGCCCCAGGTGGTGGCCCTCAGCGGATTCCTGACTCTGGCATACGATTCCATGAAGTCAACCGTTGATGCCCTGGCTGCGGCTGGCCTAAGAGACGGAGTGAAAATCATGATTGGCGGAGGACAGATGAACGAGATGGTGAAAAAACATGTGGCCGCCGATGCCTATGGTATGGATGCTGTGGCAGCAGTACGCCTGGTCAAGGAGTGGATACAGGCCTGACAGCCTGTCAGTATTAAACCCGGGTCACTAACGTAATAGCGGGAGGCAGAGTATGGCAACCGTCCAGTCAGAACAACAGGCACAAGATGAAAACAAAATTATCGATGGAATCGAGAAAAAACACGGCAAGACCATAGAACAGCTCATCCTGGAGAGAGAAAAGAGAGTTAAAGACGCCCTGGAACTGAGGGAGCCGGACAGGGTTCCGGTGATGGTGAACGCGGGTGTCTTTGCGGCCCATTATGGAGGCCTGACCGCTTCCTCCATGTATTATGACCAGGCCGCTTACCGGGAAGCCTGCCAGAAAATGATCCTGGATATCGAGCCTGACAGCAGTATGGTTGTAGGGCCGGGCAATTCCGGGCTGGTGATGGAACTGATAGATGACAGGCAATACAAATGGCCGGGCGGCGCTCTTCCCCCGGATATTTCTTTCCAGTTCGTGGAAGATGAATATATGAAGGCGGATGAGTACGATATCTTCCTTGAAGACCCGGGGGATTTTATCATGCGTTACTATCTGCCCCGTGTTTACGGGCTAATGGCCCCGCTCCCCAAGCTGCCCCCGTTAAAGACGATGATTTTCGGTGGTGGCCTCCAGACGCTGATACCGATACTTACCTCGCCTGAGTTTAAGGCAATCGCCGAAACACTGATTAAAGCCGATGCGGAGCAGACCCGGCTCCGGAAAGAGGGCGCCGAATTCGCCGCCAAAATGGCCCGGTTCGGATTCCCGTCTCAACCTCCGGCCGGCAGCATTGTCAGATTTGTGCCCTTTGATGTTATTTCAGACCGTCTCCGGGGAATGCGGGGGATAATGCTTGATATGTTCCGCAACCCGGACAAGCTGCTTGAAGCCTGTGACAGGGTAATGGATTGGTGGATAGAGCAGGCAACCCCGGCCGCACCCGACCCCCGAGGCAACCCGAGAAGAGCCGTAATGCCGCTGCACAGAGGTTCAGACGGCTTTATGTCCGATGAACAGTTCGACAAGTTTTACTGGCCGGGTCTGGAGAAATCAATACTCACTAACATTGACCTGGGCTACCTTGCTTCCCCATTCTGGGAGGGAATCTGGGATGACCGTCTCGAACGCCTGCTGGATTTACCGAAAGGAAAGGTCGTCTTCCACCTTGAAAAAACGGA
>JAZFUC010000184.1:0-5097 GCA_036446995.1 Dehalococcoidales bacterium
TACCTTCCGGCCGCGAGAGCATGTTTTCAACTTTTTCCATCCACAGGTCCTGGAATCTCTTTTTCTCTTCTTCAGTTGCTGCGTCCCAGATGACCGGTTGCATGAGCCTGCTTAGTTCTTCGGCTTTTTCATCCGCAAAGGGTATTCGCTGGGGATAAAAATTAACCAGGGCGCTTTTGCCGTTATCGAGCCTGGTAAATTTAAAGCTCATAGCCTCGGGGTCGGTTTTTTCAGGACGGAATTGGAGCAGATCCTTGCGTTTGAAAAAGGCCCCCAGCCCTTTGAAACCTGTCTCCCCGGCAGCCCCGGTTATAAAACTGAATACCTGGGCCATCACTCCGTACACCCCTTCAGCGGGCCCACCGTAAACAGTGACGGCAATTTCTCCTCTGACGGGTACTTCCTCACCGTAGAGTCTATCCAGGGCCGCCTGGCAGCACAAGTAAGCTCCTGCTACCGTAGGGCAGGCATGTCCGGCCATTTTAACCACGTCTGTGAAATGATAGTCGATGACAGTCCCGCTCTCCATTATGGCTCCCAGTTTCTCAGCCAGCGGTTCTTTTAATCTAATGGGTTTTACTTCTGCTAATGAATCTCTAAACATTTTATTCAACATCTCCCCCTCGAGGTATCTATTAATATAGTAGTAAAAGCCCACTTTTATGCATACGACTTTTGTCGGAAAGCTCTCTTTTCCAAATACCGGCAAAAAAAGAATAGTCTCAACTAACCAGCTGAGACTATTTGCGCGGCCTATTCTGTTAAGCTCGGACAAGTAATATTAGGGTGACTCGATACTCATTAAATGGCATTTAACCTGTTGCTGGCCAATCGTTGTAACTTCAGGGTCTACTTTCGCGCATACATCCATAACCTCAGGGCAACGGGTGTGGAAGCGGCATCCGGCAGGTGGATTTAACGGCGAAGGCATCTCCCCGCTCAGTATTATCCTTTCTACCCCTTCTTCTTCATCCTCGGGCAAAGTCAGGACTGATGCCGATATCAATGCCTTGGAATAGGGATGCAAAGGTTTTTTAAACAGCGCCTCGGTCTCGCCATATTCAACTATCTGTCCCATGTACATTATAGCCACGCTGTGGCTCATAAAGCGGACGGTTGCCAGATTGTGGGCGATAACCAGGTAGCTCAAATTATGCTCGGCCTGAAGGTCTTTCAGCAGATTCATAATTTGCGCCCGGATAGAAACATCCAGGGCCGAAACCGGTTCGTCCAGCACCACCAGACTGGGATTCAATGCCAGGGCACGGGCTACCGCGATACGCTGTCGCTGTCCGCCACTGAACTCATGGGGATAGTGGTCGGCATGACTCGAGAAAAGCCCCACTCGGTCGAGCAGCTCAAGCACCCGGCTCCTGATCTGCTGCTTGGTCTGTTTGGTATTTACAACCAGGGGTTCGGCAATAATATCCCTCACCCGCATCCGCGGGTTCATCGAACTCCAGGGGTTTTGCTGTACTGACTGCACCCTTGGCCGATATTCCGTTTTTAATTGAGACTGGGAGAACTTGGTAATGTCCCTGCCTTCAAAGAAAATGTTCCCGGAGGTTAATTTCTCCAGCAACAGCACTGCCTTGGCCGTCGTGGTCTTCCCGGCGCCCGATTCTCCCACCAGGCTTAAAGTCTTGCCTTTTTCCACGGTAAAAGATACGCCATCTATTGCCCGGACGTAACCTATGGTCCGCTGCAGAAGGCCCTTGGTAACAGGGTAGTGCTTGGTCAGGTCCCGTCCTTCCAGTAAAACGTCTGCCATAATCTAACTCACTTCCCAGCAGGCCACGGAGTGGCCTTCGTTAAGGTCCACTATGGGAGGTTGTTTTTGGTGACATACCTCGGCTGCTTCCGGGCAACGGGGGGCAAAACGGCAGCCGGGGGGCAGATTCACCAGCGGGGGTGGCTGCCCCTCAATAGAGTAAAGCCGTTCTTCTTTCCGGTCCAGGCTCGGTACCGAGTTTATCAGGGCAACCGTGTAGGGATGTTTGGGTGATTTAAAAATTTCGCTGGTCGTGGCCGTTTCCATAATCCTGCCGGCGTACATCACGCCCACTCGCTGGCACAGACTGGCAATAACCCCGAAATCATGGGTGATAAATATTATGGCCACATTTGTTTGTTTCTGAATATCTTTAAACAACGCAATGTACTGGGCCTGTATGGTGGCATCGAGAGCCGTAGTAGGCTCATCGGCTATCAGCAGGCGAGGACGGCAAGACATGGCGATGGAACCCACCACGCGTTGTCTCATTCCCCCGCTCAATTGAAAAGGATAATCCCTGAGACGCTGTTCCGGGGCGGGAATCCTCAGCAGTCGCAGGGCGGAAATAACCTCATCCTCAATCAAATTCCCTTGAATGTCCTGGTGCATCCGTATAGATTCAGATATCTGGTTGCCAATCGTATAAACGGGATTGAGCGAAGTCATCGGGTCCTGAAGTATCATCGATATCATTTTACCCCGGTACTCCCTCATCTCCTTCTTACTCAGTTCCAGGATATCAGTCCCTTCAAGAATTATTTTCCCACCCACTATCTTGCCGGCAGGCTCCGGGAGTAAACGTAGAAGCGACAGGCCGGTTACAGACTTCCCGCAACCGGATTCACCGACTATCCCGAAGGTCTCTCCTTTGCGAACGTAAAAACTGATGCCATCCACCGCCTTGACCTCACCCTGGCGGGTGAAAAAAGAGGTACGCAGGTTTTCCACTTGCAGAGTAATCTCGTTCATAACTGCCTCAATTTCGGGTCTAGTTTATCCCGCAACCAGTCACCCAGGAAGTTTCCGGACAGCACTACCAGTCCGATGGCAATTCCGGGGAAAGTGGATATCCACCAGGCCAAATCTATCAGGTTCCTCCCGTCATTAACCATATTCCCCCATGATGGAGCCGGAGGGGGAATCCCGACCCCAAGGAAACTCAAGGCGGCCTCCACCAGGATTAACAGACCTATTTGAAGGGTCATTATTATTATCAGCGGATTTACAATGTTGGGGAAAATATGCCTGAGCATTATTCTCACGGGTGAACTGCCGATGATACGCGCCTGGGCCACGAAGTCTGCCTCGCGCAGTTTCAGGGTCTCTCCCCGAATCAGACGGGCATAGCCTGCCCAGCCGAGTATCGATATAGCCAGCACCACGGTGGTAAAAGAGGGCCCCATGCTGACGACCAGCAGCATTGCTACCAGAATTGCGGGGAAAGCTATGCTTATATCGGTTATCCTCATCAGGAAGGCTTCAGTACGTCCTCCCAGGTAGCCTGCTACAATCCCCAGCACTGTTCCGATGCTGCTGGTGATTAATATAACCAGTACCGAGACGCTGAGAGAAATCCGGGCGCCGAATATCACCCGGCTCAGGGTATCCCGACCCAGTTTGTCCGTACCCAGCAGATGGGCGGTGCTGCCGCCCTCGGCAAAGAATGGCGGCATGAGCCTATCCCTCAATACCTGCTTGAGCGGGTCATAAGGGGCCAGACCGATATCGGGAAAACCCAGCCAGGCTAGATCGGCAAAAATCGCCATAATGGCCATAGTTGACAGTATGGTCACCGGGATAATGAAGGTCAATTTCTTTACTATCCGCGTTCGTCTAGACATACCGCCAACACCGGATTCAGCCCTGACTTCGGGCTCCGGATCCGTTTCTTGCATCTGCACCTCTCAAGCCTCTAGGTCTTCTGATATCTTATCTGAGGGTCTATATAGGCATAGGTGATGTCCACCAGCAGGTTAATCCCCAGCACCAGCACAGCTACCAACAGGGTAATGCCCTGTACCAGGGGGAAATCGCGGGCAGTCACCGCTTCAACCAGCAACCTGCCGACACCCGGCCAGCTGAAAACAGTCTCGACAATCACCGCTCCGGTAATAATACCGGCGAATAACATGCCGGCCACCGTCAGGGGGGCTATCATGGCATTCCTCAGGGCATGCTTCCAGATAACCAAACTTTCGGGCAATCCCTTGATTCTGGCCAGCTTGATATATTCGGTATCCAGGACATCCAGCATGCTGGAACGCACCAGGCGCATCATCCCCGGCAGCAGGAAAAATGCCATGGTGGACACCGGTAGAACATAGTGGTCGATGCCGCCCAAACCGGAAGTAGGCAAAAGCTGCCACTGTACCGAAAAGAAATAGACAGCCACAATGGCTACCCAGAAACCGGGCAAGGCCTGCCCCAGGATAGCCAGCAGCTTCACCCCGTTGTCCAGCGAGGTATCACGTCGGGTGGCGCCCAAGACCCCCAGGAGGAGCGCCCCCCCCATGCCAAATACGAAAGAAGGCAGGCCTAACCTGATTGAATTGGGGATCGCCTCTCCAATCATCTCGGTCACCGGTCTGCGCTTTAACAGCGAATCACCCAGGTCACCCCGGGACAGGTCTTTTAGAAAAATCAAGAACTGCTCCGGCACCGATTTATCGAGACCCAGGTTTCTCCGGATATTTTCGATGTCTTCCGCCGTGGAGGAGGCGGTTACCATCATCATGACGGGGTCTCCCGAAATCCGGACCAGGCCGAATATCAGTATGGTTATACCTACCAGGGCTACCAATGTTTGAAGCAACCGCATTAAAATAAAACGGACCATTCGCTTTTCCCTTCAGTATCCATGATAACCTTAAATAACGGCCGTATCGTGATTCTCTCGGGCTGCTCAGGCGGAACTTCTTCCGCCAGTAATAACTATTTATAGAAACATAAACGGCCCCGAGGTGTCAAACCAGGCGGATGCCGTTAGTTGCCTGAACCGGAATACCGTGCCTGAACTCGTTTAAAAAGATATTTGTTACCACGCCAAGGGGGTTCCGGAGGGATTAATCCTCCTCCGGAACCCCCGTTCCGTATCGAACTAACTATAAGCCTTATGCTTTTATTGCTTACAGCCGTTACGGGTGTTGAATCTTGCCCCAGGAAGCCTGCATGCTCCGATGGGAATTCTTGGTGAATTCGCCCAGGTTATCGCTAAGCACCCAGTTGGTGGGCAGTTGCACCAGACCCACGCTTACCCACATATCGTAGGCTTTTGCGGTGAAGTCGGTCCACATCTGCTTTTGTTTATCGGGGTCAGTCTCAGC
>JAZFUC010000185.1:0-3219 GCA_036446995.1 Dehalococcoidales bacterium
TTACTTGGGACATATCCCAGCAATGCCCAGTGCAGATGTTGCGCCGTTACAGGTATGTTGTTGTGCATTGACCAGCAATACCACATCACGAACATGGAGAAATCCATCCCTATATGTGTACCAAATAACCTTTAAGTACAATTAAGGGTTCTTATAGCAAAAAACAAGGAACACTATCACGCCTGTTAACCTAAAAACACCGAGACTAGGCAATTTTGTTGGAACAATAGGCGTGGAATAATACGAAATAAATGCCTCACGCAATATACTGCACATTTATCATCCGATATTTACCCGGGTGAATTTTCCTGTATGGAACATCATTTATCAGAAATAACAGGTTTCCGGGTTAATTCAACCCAGCGTCAACATAAATCACAATTACCGGGTAAAAATTCCAAATCACTGAATTTTTGAAGATGCCGCTTTATTTTTTGGGCAAGGTTAATCATTTCCTTGTTTTTGTTAGTTATTATTTTAACCGAAGGATCTTTGGAATATCGGGCCCGCAGGTCTTTGTGCCAGAAAATCGCTCCTGACGGCTAGTCGTGTAACCATTATCTAATAAAGGAATAATTATAACTTAAATAAAAGTAATTGCCTGAAAAATATTAGCTCCAGTAAACCAGAGCGCCAACTTTCAGGCTTTGAATTTATCATAAAAAACTATCTCAGAAAGCTCTTTTCTGGGCGAGACTCTGGCTTCCTGGGCAGGGTAGCCCAACGGAATCATTACGACTACACAGAAACCTTCAGGCACTTCCAGAACCTCTGCGGCCCTCTTAGCGTTAAAACCACCCATAATCACCGTTCCCACCCCAAGAGCATGAGCTGCCAGCACCAGGTTCTGGGTAGCCAGGGCGGTATCATACATATACCAGGTATCTCCTTTATCGGTGGACGATGTACCGTCAGGCCGTACGCCTGCTTTCCCCAATTCAGCACAGACGACAATTATTAATGGCGCCTGTTTAACGGCTGAGGATGTTATCGGTGGGCCGGCAGGTCCGCCCGGTCTGGCTCCGCCGGGCGGAGGGCCGGGAGGCATCTGGGGCCGGGTTTCGGCCAGTTGGGCCTTTATATCATCATCCCGCACTACTATGAAGCGCCAGCATTGGGTATTAGCCCAGGAAGGCGCCCATCGAGCAGCCTCTAATATTTTCTGAAGCACTTCCTCATCGATTGAGTCAGTCTTTTGCTGTCGTACACTTCTTCTGTCTTTAATAGCTTCAAATACATCCATTTCTCTCTCCTTAAATAGAAACTGTCTTTGGTGGGTATCTACCCCACCACCTCCTGCACCTTCAAATCAACCGCCACATTATCAAGACCCAGCCTTTTCAATGTAGCCGGTGTTGGCAGTCCACTGTCGGTGTTCCAGCCGCGCAGCCGGTAGTACTCTCCCAGTAAATTATCAAATGCCTGCCGGTCTACCACACAGCCCAGCTTGGATATGATTTTGCCGCCGGGTCCCGGCATCAGGGCATCCGGGTTGTAGAACACGGAGCCTTGTTCCAGCGGCTCAGTGTACATGTGTTCCACCAGATGGTCACCCTTCCGTCCGCCCCACCCCAACCTGAGTTGTACCGCCCGTTGAAGATTATAGATTCTCTCTCCGGCCAGACAAAGCCCCTCCTCATCCGTCTCGTTCCCGGTGATGGCGGAATAGATGTCCGCTTCCATTCCGGGGTCGCTAGCGGACTGTCTATGCCACGCCAAGTCGCAAACAATCAGGCTATCCTTAATGTAAGCGCGGTCCTGAACCATTTTCGCCGCTAGCGCCTTGCCTTTGTAGGTCGAGAAGTCAGCCGCTATTTCTCCACCCCAGAACCTTCTGGCATGCGATATGAAATCATCAGTAGTGAACATGGCGTTCTCTTCTCCCCTGGCGAAGGGCATCCAGGCCATCACGCTAAAGCTAACCCCGTGAAGCTGGTGGATGGGGCGGCGTGGCTCGGTGGCGTACATCAGTGCCGTGGTGATAAACATTCGCGGGTCATAGTCCTTACATTCGCCCGAACGGGTGTGGATGAACTCATGGGCAAGCTCAACAGCCTTCGGACCGATTTCTTCCGCAGCGCTCATCACACCCTGAGCCAGGAGGTCGCCAAAACCCTCTCTTGACGATATCAGCCGGGTCAGCTCCTCGATGAACTCCGGAGTACCAGCTTTTGAAAGCGGCAGTCCGGTCTCTTGCTCGGTAACCAGGCCGTTATTGTAGCAGGAGATAAGCCAGTTTACGACAGGCTCCATAACGGCGGTATCAAGGCTATTGGCATCGCACAATCTAATGCCCAGCAGCTGGGCCGGATGCCACTCTCCATAATAGTCAAGCACCGCCTTTTTATAGGCGTTGGTCGCCTGGCAGAAAGATTTATATGTCCGTCCTTGGTCCCCGGAATACATCTGGCGGCTGCAGGTTGCTTCGCAGCCGGGGCACTTCTGCTGAGTAGTTATGCCGGGCACTTCCCATGGAGACGGCCGTCCGCTCCGAGGTTCACTGGCCTCTTTCAACCGGTTAACGATTTTCTGCAACCTTTCGGGGTTGGCCGCTTCCACTCTGCTGTTTCCCTTCACGGCTATAGCTTTAAGGTTTTTGGAACCCATCACGCTTCCCAGCCCACTGGACCCGGAAGCCCCGCCCTCGCCGAATATTGTGGCGAATACCACCAGATTTTCGCCGGCAGGACCGGTAGTCAGCACAATCACATCATCGCTAAGCTCATATTTAATAGCGTCAATCGTATCGTAAGTAGACATGCCCCGTAAATGAGAGGCGTCTTTTATTTCAACCTCGCCATCATGAATGAAAATATAGACCAGCTTGTCGGCTTTGCCTTGCACGGCCAAGGCGTCATAACCGGCCTGTTTCAGCTCCAGTCCCCACTTTCCGCCCAGGTTACAGTAAGTAAAAGCCTCCGGGTCGGACTGGGGAGATTTGCCGCACACCTGCCACCTGTTCCCGGCGATGGCACCATCGAACCCCGAAAACGGCCCGGAGGTAAAGGTTATCACATTCTCCGGGCTGAGGGCTTTGGCGTTTGCCGGAGCCATGTCCCAGTAAAGCCTGGCGCCGAATCCTCTGCCTCCGATGAACTTCTTTGCGTAGTCCGATGTGGGAATTGAGGTAGTCTTGTTATCTGTAAGGTCAACTTTTAGAATTTTACCCGCATAGCCGAATTCCGCCATTTTTACCTCCCTTGCATTGATAAAGTAAAG
>JAZFUC010000186.1:0-3236 GCA_036446995.1 Dehalococcoidales bacterium
GCTGCGTCCCTCCAGGCAGGTAATCACTTTTATTCCTCCTTCGACAAGGGTGCGGCCGACGGCGTTTCCCATGTCTCCGGGGCTTAATATCCCGACTACTTGATTGGACATCTATAAATCCTCCGTATCCAGGCTATTTTATATCTTGCTATATGCCGAAATCTGTTGCCCATAACCCGGTCAGGCGTTCCCTGGCTGATTCCGGTATCGGGTCTTTATCGGAGCAGGCGGCCGCTTCCTCAATCTGGGCCAGGCTGGAGTACCCTACCAGCACGGTAGATACCCCCTGGTGCGTCAGGGCGAAGCGGACGGCCGCCTGGGGCAGGCTGTCCAGGTCACCGGCCACCAGGAAGTCTAGCCTGGCTGTCCGGGCTTCGTCCCGGCTGTATTCGGCCCCGGCAGACAAGGCGCCGCCGACGCTCGGAGAGGCGTACCCACTACGGGCGATATCTCCCCCCAGGGCGCCCCCGGCCATCACCCGGATAACAACCACCCCCATATTCCGGCCTGCCGCCAGGCTAATGAGTTGTCTGAAGTCCTGTCCGGCGAAGTCAGACGGCACGGCCAGTCCGGCGCTGGGATTAAGCAGATTGAAATAGGCCTGGACGACGTCAAAACGGTCACTTTCTATCAACTGGTGGAGGGCTTCCGTTTCCCCGAGACCCGTGAACCCGAGAAAGCGTACCATTCCCTGCTCCCGGACCGACCTGAAGGCATCGGCCACACCATTCTCGCCCAGCACATCTTTAAGACTCAGGCCCCAGCGTCCCCCGGCTTCGCCATGTTCCATTGTTACCGGAGTATGGAGCTGCAATACGTCCACGGAGTCGAGTCCCAGCCGGTCCAGGCTGGTCTCCAGTGATGACTGGACAGCCCCCTTGATGTCTTTCATATCATCACTGCCCAGGCCGACCTTGGTGGCTACCATTATATCCGGCTTGATTTCCTTCATCACCTGCCCCAGGTGGGTCTCCGATAACCCCTGGCCGTAAGCGGGAGCGGTGTCAAAGTAATTTATGCCCAGTTCCAGGGCCCGGTTAACGGCCTCCACCTGTTCCGGGTGGCTGCCCCTCACTATCATTCCGCCCACATTACCGCAGCCGAATCCAACCTCGGAAACAGACAATCCGGTCCTGCCCAGGGTACGGTATTTCATAACTGGTCCTCCCTGAAATATGGTTTATTATCGCCGATACCTGTGAATGGTAGCAGAAACAGGCGTGTCCTCGCAATGACAGAGCGCATCTATTGAACGCCAGCGGAACTGAAAGAGATGAGCGTTGCCATTTGTTTTAGCAAGGTAGTAGAATGGATTATCCGGAAGATGAACTGAAAGTGAGGGTATAATCATGGAATTAAAGGAATTGGCGGAGGTTATCAAAGCCAGGTGTTCCGTTCGGGCCTGGACGGATAAAGAAGTGCCTGAAGAACTGCTCCTGCAGGCTATCGAGCTGGCCACCTGGGCTCCTAACGGGGGCAACCAGCAAAACTGGCGCTTTTACCTTATTATGAACAAAGAGAAAATCCAGGCCATTGGCGATGCAGTCCAGGCCAAGGCTGAAATGGTTGCCGCCTGGCCTGAAGCAGCCGAACACATGGATCTGGCGAGGTTACAGGGCAGGTACAGCTTCTTTCGCAACGTGCCGGCGGCCATCGCCGTGGGCGCCTCCCAATATCAGTCGCCCGTTGACAAGGTTATGGCTCTCCGGGAAGGAGCGGACCCGGAATCGGGAAAAATCCGCAGCTGGCGAAATACGGCCGATAGCCGCATCCAGTCCGTATCCGCGGCTATTTCCTACCTGATGCTGGTGCTTCACCAGATGGGCCTGGGCGCCCTGTGGATGACCGGGCCGATGCAGGCCAAAGAAGAAATAGAGAAAATCCTGCAGGTGCCCTCCGAGTTTGATATCATCGCCTTCATCCCCATCGGTTATGCGGCCTCACCTCCCGGAGAGAGGTCACGCAAGCCGGTGACAGAGGTCTGCGAGATTATCAGGTAAAATGGCGGCGGCCGGTTTATTATTATGAACGAAGAATTCAGCTTTCCTTACGGTGATTCCTTCTTAAAGGCCAATATCCCGGCCTCGAATCTCTCTTTTGTGCTGGAAAAGCGCCAGTTTGATGGAATCAAGGATGAAGCTCAGGCGATAACCAACAGCCTCAGGTGGTCAATTGGCGGGCCGCCCCTTAACGAGCGGTTCCAGGCCGACGACAGGATAGTGGTGCTGGTTACAGATAACACCCGGGCCTGCCCTGATGACCGTCTGCTGCCTCCCATTCTGACCGAATTGGAGCAGAAGACTGCCCGGGAAAATATCACCATAGTTGTCGCCCTCGGTCTCCATCCTCCCCTGGACAAGGATGCCTTAATTAAGAAACTGGGCCGGGAGATCGTTGAAAATTACCGGGTGGTTAATCATGATTCCGCTGATACCGTGTATATCGGCGACACATCCCGGGGCACTCCCGTTGAAGTGAACCGGCTGGTATACGAGGCTGATTTCCGACTCAGTACCGGATTCATCGAGCCTCACTTCTTTGCCGGTTTTTCGGGCGGCAGAAAGAGCGTTGCTCCCGGTGTGATGGGGGTGAGGACGATACGGACCAACCATCGATATGAAATGATAAGCCACCCCCTGGCCCGGACTGGCGTCTTAAAAGGCAACCCGGTACACGAAGACCTGGTGGAACAGGCCATGATGGCTAAACTGAATTTCATTGTAAATGTGCTCCTGAACAGTAAAGGGGAGATTACCCACGTGGCGGCCGGTGACCCTGTTGAGGCCCACGAAATGGCCTGCCGGATAGAAGGGGATAATGCCGAGGTCAGGATAGCCCACGAGGTGGACATTACCGTCACCACCAATTCAGGGGCTCCCCTGGACCTTGACCTCTACCAGACCTGCAAGGGGATTGAAAACGCCTCCCGGATAACCCGGCAGGGGGGAATTATAATTATCGCTTCAATATGTAATAAAGGAGGCGGGCCGGAGGAATTCCTGGAGCTGCATCGGGCGGCCGCTTCACCGGCGGAAGCGCTGGAAAGAAGCCGCCAGGATGGGCCGACAGGGGTGCAGTGGCAGAACCAGATTCTGGCCCGCACCCAGCTGAAAAATGATGTTTACCTGGTCTCCGGCCTTCAAAATAGCCTGGTGGAGAGTATGATGATGAAACCGGTGGAGACGATTAATGATGGCCTGGAAATGGCCTTCACCGCCCTGGGTAAAGAGGCCAGG
>JAZFUC010000187.1:0-2537 GCA_036446995.1 Dehalococcoidales bacterium
CTGTCCCTTTGGAGTCCTTGAAGTAAAAAAACTCCAGTTCGGGTCCGACATAGTAAGTGTAGCCCAAATCAGCCGCCCGTTTCAGGTTTTGCTTCAGGACATACCTGGGGTCTCCCACGAATGGCTCACCACCCGGTTTCAATATATCGCAGAACATCCTGGCCACGGCCCGGTGTTCTCGCGGTCTCCAGGGCAGCAGCCGGAAGGTATCAGGGTCTGGTAATGCCACCATATCACTTTCGTCGATGCGGGCGAACCCTTCGATTGAAGAACCGTCAAATCCCATACCCTCTTCCAGGGCCCCTTCAAGTTCTTCCACTGTGATAGCGAAACTCTTCAGGACACCGAGGATATCTGTGAACCAGAGCCTGATGAACTTAACATCATGCTCCTTGGCCATCTTCAGGACATAGGCTTTGCCTTCTTCTCTGTTTTTATCTGCCATTTTGCTTACTCCTTTCCAGATGTCTTATTATATCGCCTTATCGCCCTCTTCGCCAGTCCTGACTCGGATGGCGTTCTCAACCGGGAGGATAAAAATTTTACCGTCACCGACTTCGCCGGTGCGGGCGTTGCGGACTATGGCATTGACCGCCGCGTTGACATCATCATCAAATACCACCAGCTCAATCTTGAGCTTAGGCAGCAGGTCCACGCGGTACTCTCCTACCCGCCACTGGAGAGAAATCCCTTTCTGTCTGCCCCGGCCGCTCACTTCACTTACCGTTATCCCGTAGTAGCTGTTTTCCTCAAGGGCTTTCTTGACAGCGTCAAGCTTCTCTTCACGGATTATGGCCTCTATCTTCTTCATCTGACTAAACCTCCATAAGCCCTTTCACCATGCTGGGCGATGTCCAGTCCGACTGTTTCCTCGTCCTGTCCGACTCTCAGTCCGATGGTGACATCAACCAGCTTACCCAGTATCCAGGTAGCTGTAAAAGCGTAAGCGGCGACAGCTGCGACGCCAATCAATTGCTTGACCAGCTGCATTCCGTTGCCCAGCAGGAGGCCGTCGGCCCCGGCTGAATTTACCGCCAGGCTGGCGAAAATACCGGTGGCCAGGGCGCCCCAGATACCGCCCATTCCGTGAACGGCAAAGACATCCAGGGAATCATCCAGATGCCACTTTATTTTAAGCAAGTACATTGCAAAGTAGCAAATTAGGGACGCTCCCAGGCCGATGACGATAGCCCCCATGGGGGTGACGAATCCGGCGGCCGGAGTAATCGCCACCAGTCCGGCTACCGCCCCGGTGGCGATGCCGATAGCGGTGGGGCGGCGCTGTATCCAGCTGATAATCATCCAGGTAAAAGCGGCCGTTGCCGCCGATATATTGGTAACCACGAAGGCGCTGGCCGCCAGGCCGTCAGCTGCCAGGGCGCTGCCGGCGTTGAAGCCGAACCAGCCGAACCAGAGCAGGCCGGCCCCCAGCAGCACCATTGGAATGTTATTGGGCTCCATTGCCTCCTGGGGAAAGCCCCGCCGCCGACCCAGCAGGGTTACCAGGGCCAGGGCCGAAAAGCCGGCGCTGATATGAACAACGGTGCCGCCAGCAAAATCCAGGGCCCCCAGGTTAAGTAACCAGCCGCCGTCACCCCAGACCCAGTGGGCCACCGGGCTGTACACCACCGCCAGCCAGAGAGCCGAAAAAACGAGCAGGGCAGCGAATTTAATTCGCTCAACCACCGCCCCGGTAATCAGAGCCACTGTAATGACGGCGAACATGGCCTGAAACACCATAAAAGCAAGGTGAGGCACGGTACTGGCGTAAAGGGGAGAAGGGTCCTGGCCTACATTTGCCAGGCCGAAAAAATTAAATCCTCCGATTATTCCCAGGTAATCATTGCCGAAGGCCAGACTGTAGCCGTAGAGGACCCATAACACTCCTATCAGACCCAGGGCGGCAAAGCTCATCATCATGGTGGACAGTAGATTTTTACGCCTTACCATGCCGCCATAGAACAGGGCCAGGCCGGGGGTCATCAGCATCACCAGGGCTGTCGAGACTAATATCCAGGCAGTATCTCCAGAATTAACGGGCATTTATCTGCCCTCCTTTTTCTGTAACCGGGTTCTCCCTTAAGCTTAACCCGTTGATGTTTCTATGATATTACGGGAATGTTACGAACAGGTTACAGGGAGTTGACATAATATAACTATATGGCTATTTATCCCGTTTGAAGCGGTAGCCTATGTTGCGCACCGTTTCAATGAAGCTGTTATTGGGGTCATCCGTTTTACTCCTGAGCCTTCTGATGTGGGTGTCCACCGTCCTGTCCCCGCCGAAATAGTCATAGCCCCAGACCCGGTTAAGCAGCTCTTCACGACTGAAGACCCGACCCTTGTTTCCGGCCAGGAACCTGAGAAGTTCGTACTCCCTGAAAGTTAATTCCACCCTTTTGCCGTAAATGGTTACATCGCAACTGATCATATCGATTACCATAGGGCCGCTCCTGATTACCTCGCTGCCGTCGGCACTCAGAGTGCGATGGAGAATCTGGTTGATTCTCAAGGCCAGTTCCGTGATATCGAAGGGG